>JAHEBR010000222.1 GCA_024642185.1 Marivivens sp.
CTGCGCCAGCGTTGTCTTGCCCAAGCCGGGAGGCCCGTGAAACAGCGTGTGGTCCATCGCCTCGCCGCGCATCCTGGCGCTGTCGATGAACACCCGCAGGTTGGCCCGTGCCTCGGCCTGACCGATAAACTCGCCAAGCGTTTGCGGGCGCAAGGCGCGGTCGGCATCCTCGGGGCGGCGTTCGGGGCGCAGGGTGGGATCGGGTTCGCTCATGCCCTACCCCTACCCCTTCGGCGCCAGAAGCTTCAAGGCGGCGCGGATAAGGCTCGAAGTATCCGCTTCGGGGTCTTGGCCGAGGGCTTCGGCCACGGCGCTCGCCGCTTCGCCCGGGGCATAGCCGAGGTTGGCGAGCGCCGAGAGAGCTTCGGGCTGGGCCATGCTGGCTTTGGGCGCGGGGGCGCGTTTGGGGCGGGCGGGCTCGATCACTTCGTCCTCGCCCTCGACAGCCTTCGCCAGTGTGCCGCCCATCGCCATGACAGCGGGGGCCTTGTCCTTCAACTCGATCACCACCCGCTGGGCCGTCTTGGGGCCAACGCCCTTGGCCTTGGCGATGGCGTTCCAGTCACCGAGCGCAATCGCGCGGCTCACGCCGTCGGCACCCAGCGCCCCAAGGATCGCGGTCGAGGCCTTGGCGCCGATGCCCTGCACGCCCATCAAGAGGCGGTGCCATTCCTTTTCGACGAGGGTGGTGAAGCCGAAAAGCTGCAACAGGTCCTCGCGCACCAGAAGATCGGTATAAAGCGCCACCGCCTCACCCACAGGCGGCAGCGCGGCCATCGTCCGGTCGGAGACATAGACGAGATAGCCCACGCCGCGCACGTCGATCAGGATGTGATCGGTGGCGCGATAATCGAGGCGGCCCGAGAGCTTGCCGATCATGACGCGGCCCTCTGGAGGGCGCGGGCGAGATGCCCCGCCGACTGGCAATGATGCGCGTGGCAAATGGCGATGGCGAGGGCGTCGGCGGCGTCGGGCCCGGCGATCTTTACGCCCGGAAGCTGAAGCCGCACCATATGGTCGATCTGCCGCTTGTCGGCGTGGCCCACGCCCACCACCGCCTTCTTGACAGCGTTGGGCAGATACTCGCCCACCCTGATCCCCGCCTGCGCCGGCACCAGCATCGCGATACCGCGCGCCTGCCCGAGCTTGAGCGTCGCAACCGCATCCTTGTTGACGAAGGTCTGCTCGACCGCGGCGGCATCGGGGCGATAGCTGGAAAAGACGGCGGTGAGCTGTGAGAACAGATCGAGCAGACGCTCGGCCAGATCAGCCCCGCCATCGGATTTGCAGGTGCCGTTCGCCACATGGGACAACCGCGAACCATCCACGTCGATGATTCCCCACCCCATGTTCCGAAGGCCCGGATCGATGCCGATGACCCTCATGCTCGCCCCTGTTCTTGATCTCTTTATCGTCAATTAGCACAAAAAGAGAACAAACGCCAAGAAGCTTTCACGGATGCCGCGCCGCAGAAAAGCCACAATCCCAGTCAAAATCCGCCCTCCCGCAGTATCAAAACGACATCCCGAGGCCCCTGATATACCTTTTATTATAGGCGTTTATCATACACTCAAAACCCATGATGGCATTGCATAGGACCTATGCAAAAACATCACTGGAAATGTGGGTTTTCCGCCTCTATCTGCGGCCCATCAAGATTTTTTCGCTGCGTCGCAGCAGCCCCGATACAAGGAACACGACCATGGTCGCTATCGACACCACCCGCGCCGCCGCTCCGGCCATCGCGAACCGCATCATCTCTGCCGTATTCAACATGGGCGCGACCTTCTCCGCCTGGAACGAAGCCCGCATGACCCGCAACGCCCTGTCGCGTCTGTCGGCCCGCGAGCTGGAAGACATCGGCCTGTGCCGTGGCGACATCGAAGAAATCGCCGCCCGCGGCGTTCGGTTCTGATCTGAACCCACTCACGAACAAGGCCGCGCCCGGTTGCCGGACGCGGCCTTTTCTTTTGCCGATATAGCCGAGGGAACTACGGCAGAAGAGATTCAACCTGTTCAACGATCCAAAGCGTCGCCGGATCGGCCTTCATAACGAAAGCCCCCACCACCTCGACCGGAGTACCGTTTTCCAGGATCGAGACTCTTTGATTATAGGTCGCTTCACCGAGGCTCATGAAAAGGAACGCTTTGAAGACGAGCCCGCCAACTATCAAGGTTAGAAGGCTGCCAATCGGAAAGCGCGTTCTCGAACGTCGTTGAGTGGCGACAACAGTTCCGTCTTCTTTGACCTGATACTGAATGCCATGTTTCATGCTGCCGCGGCGAGCAGCGATATGCTCGAGGCGCTTGCTAAAATCGGTTTCGGCGTTTGCCATAACTAGAACCCGTACGCGAGGCCCCCACCTCACTCGGCAAAAATTATCGCCAAATGTGTCAACTTTGTGGCGAAGCCCTTGGAAATGAACGAATCCGCCCGATCTCTTGTTCAGATCGTCACATTCGCCGAAGTGTTAGTGTCGACCAGTCAACAATCGATTGGTGTTCGATAAGATTGAAGCCGTGACGCGCATAAACCTCGATCACGCCTTCGGCCTGTTCGTTGAGAATCCCCGAAAGAATCGCGAAACCTCCTGGGGCAAGATGCGCTGCCATATCGGGCGCCAGAGCTATGAGCGGGCCTTTCAGGATATTGGCGAAGACCAGATCGAAAGGCGCAGCGGCGTGTAGCGCGTCACTGTCGAAACCCGCAGCCTCGAGGCAGACAACACGGCCCTCAAGGCCGTTGAGCCGCACGTTTGTCTCGGCCACCTCCACCGCGACGCCATCAATATCCGAGGCAAGAACGCGATTTGGGAAAACCCGCGCGGCCGCCATCGCCAAGACCGCCGTGCCACAGCCGATGTCGGCCGGGTTTTGGGCCACAAAGCCCTCATCTATCAGCCGGTCGAGCGCCCGCAAACATCCAAGGGTCGTGCCATGGTGGCCGGTGCCAAAGGCCATCGCGGCATCGATCAAAAGGCCGATCCGCCCCTCTGGGAGCTTGTCGGCATCATGGCTGCCATAGACAAAGAAGCGCCCCGCCTCGACAGGCGCGAGATCGCGTCGCACCTTGGCCACCCAATCTTGATCCGGGATTTCCGAGACAATGAAATCTCGTGCCCCGTGGATCTTGGCCAGAAGGGCAAGAGCGGCCAGGTCGGGCGGTTCGACGAAATAGGCCGCGACCTCCCAAAGCCCCGATCCGTCCTCGATCTCGAAGGTGCCGACGCCGGTCGGCTCGGGATCGAGCCCCTCGCAGGCCAGCGCCAGCCGGTCTGCGGCATCGGGATCGGCGATCTTGGCAATGGCGGAATAGGTCAGCATTTCGGCTCTCCGGTCGGGATTATTCCGCCGCCTTCAGGAGCGGGTTGGAAAAGATGGTCTCGTTGCCCGGGGAGGGGTGCCGAGGGATGAAAAGAGCCAGCGTGAACGACACGGTCGCCATACCAGCCGCAAGCAGGAAGACCGCCGATGGCGAGACAAGCCAGAGATAGCCCAGCGCCGCCGGAAGAAACACCGCCGCAATATGGTTGATGGTGAAGGCCACAGCCGCAGTCGGCGCGATGTCGGCGGGGTCGGCGATCTTCTGGAAGTAGGTCTTGAGCGCCAGAGCCAGTGCAAAAAACATGTGATCCAGCACATAGAGGCCGGAAGCGATCAGAACCCCCCAGCCAAACCAGTAGATGCCGCCATAGGCAAGGAAGACGCAGATCAGGCCCATGTATTCGATCAGGAGCGCTCGTCTTTCTCCAAAGGCGGAGACAAAGCGCCCCATCAAGGGAGCGAAAATCATATTGGCGACCAGATTGATCAGAAACAGCCCCGTCACCTGATGCACCTCGAAGCCGAA
>JAHEBR010000223.1 GCA_024642185.1 Marivivens sp.
CGCAACCAAGCGATCCAAAGCGCCTCGCCGCCCTTGTCGGCCCTGCGCGCGCCAAGCTGATTCTCATGGCGGGGCAGAAGATTTCGGTGCCCGAAGCGCTGGCGATGGGGCTGATCGACCGAGTGTGCGAGGAGCCATTGGATGAGGCGCGGATACTGGCGGCGGATGCGCTTGGGGCTGACCCCGCGCATATCGCTGGAATCAAGGGGCTGGTCGGCTGAATGGACGCGCCCGACGCCCTTGTGATCGGAGCCGGCCCCGCGGGGCTGATGGCGGCCGAGGTAATCGCAGCTGCCGGTCATAGCGTTCTGATCGCCGATGCGATGCCTTCACCGGCGCGCAAGTTCCTGATGGCGGGAAAATCGGGGCTAAATCTGACCAAGGAAGAGCCACTTCCTGCCTTTCTCGCGCACTATCACCCCCAAGCCCCCCAGCTGATCGCGGCGGTTACCGATTTTGGCCCGCAAGAGGTGATCGCTTGGGCGAAAGGGCTGGGACAGGAGGTCTTCACCGGCTCGACAGGCCGCGTCTTTCCGATGGTGATGAAAGCCTCGCCTCTACTGCGCGCGTGGCTTGCGCGGCTGGACGCCAAAGGCGTGCGCCTGATGCGGCGCTGGCGTTGGACGGGGTGGGAAGGCGAAGCAGCGGTATTCACGACACCCGAGGGCGAGAAACGCATCGCTGCGAAGATCACCATCCTGGCCCTCGGCGGCGCAAGCTGGGCAAGGCTCGGGTCTGACGGGCGCTGGGCCCCGCTATTCGAAGGCCTGACCGCGCCGTTTTCCCCCGCCAACATGGGCCTCATCGTCGACTGGGCGCCGCAGATGGCGCAACATTTCGGCACGCCGGTGAAGGGCGCGGCGCTCGTTGCTGGCGATCTTTCCTCACGCGGCGAGTTCGTGATCTCTGAACGGGGCCTCGAAGGCGGAGGAGTCTATTCCGTGTCGCGGGCGGTTCGCGAGGGCGCGCCGCTTTTCATCGACCTCTTCCCCGACAAGAGCCTCGACCAGCTCCGCGCCGCGCTTGTCCGCCCGCGCGGCAAGGCAACGCTCGCCAAGCATCTGAGGCAGACCCTTGGCCTCGACCCGATCCGCTGGGCGCTTCTCAACGAGTTTGGCCGCCCACTGCCCGACGATCTTGCGCCGCTCCTTAAGGTGCTGCCGGTGCGTCATTCCGGCCCGCGCCCGATGGACGAGGCGATTTCGACAGCGGGCGGGCTGCGCTTCGCGGCGCTCGACGAAGGGCTGATGCTCAAGGATCGCCCCGGCGTTTTCGCGGCGGGCGAGATGCTCGACTGGGAGGCACCGACGGGCGGCTATCTCCTGACCGGCTGCCTTGCCACGGGGCGGCTTGCGGGGCTTGCCGCGGCCAAACGGCTTCAGACGCCGTAATAGTCGCGGAACCACGCCACGAAACGGGCGATGCCATCCTGAACCGAGGTGGTCGGGGAATAGCCCGTCAGATCGACCAGAAGCCTGTTGTCGGCCCAAGTGGCGGGCACGTCGCCGGGCTGCATCGGCATCAGGTTGCGGATCGCCTCGCGGTCACAGGCGGCCTCGATCGCGGCGATGAAATCGGCCAACTGGACTGTCTCGCCATTGCCGATATTCACGATCCGGTAGGGCGCGACGGGCGAGAGGCTGTCCTGCGGCGACTGCGGCTTGCCATCCGCCGGAGGCACCGCGTCGATCAACAGCCGGATGCCGTTCACCAGATCGTCGATATAGGTGAAATCCCGCTGCATGACGCCGTGGTTGTAGATGTCGATCGGTTCACCGGCGAGGATCGCGCGGGTAAACTTGAAATGCGCCATGTCGGGGCGGCCCCACGGGCCATAGACGGTGAAGAACCGGAACATGGTGATCGGCAGGCCGTAGAGATGCGCATAGGAATGCGCCATCGCCTCGTTGGCCTTCTTGGTCGCCGCATAGAACGACATTTGCGTATCGGCCTTGTCGGTCTCGGCGTAGGGCATATCCGTGTTGGCGCCATAGACCGACGAGGTCGAGGCCATCAGGAGATGCGCGCAAGGCGTGGCGCGGACGGCCTCGAGAAGGTTGAAGGTGCCGATCAGGTTCGCCTCGACATAGGAGCGCGGCGCTTCGATCGAATAGCGCACGCCGGCTTGCGCGGCGAGGTGGACGATCACATCGGGGCGCTCGGCGGCGATGAGGTCGTGCAAAACCCCGTCTTCCTCGATCCGCCGGTTGACCGCGCGAAAGGCGGGCGATTGCAGCAGCATCGCCTGCCGGCGTTCCTTGAGGCGGACGTCGTAATAATCGGTCATCGCATCGAGGCCGATCACCTCATAGCCATGCGCCAGAAGGTCTTGGGCAAGGTGAAAGCCGATGAAGCCGGCCGAACCTGTGATGAGCGCCTTGGGCATGGGGTCTCCTATCTGCGGGCCATCATGGCGAGGCGGATCAGCGTGCGTTCGACCAGCGCCTGCTGCGGCGCTTTGGCGGTTGAGCGAAGCTGAAGGTCGGTATCGGTCAGGAGCGTCAGCGCCTTTTCGAGCCGGTCGCGGCCCCAGTTGCCCGCCTGCCGCACAATCGCATCCCGCCGTGGGCCGAAAACCGGCGGGCGCAGGCGGCCGACGCCAGCCGATGGGCCACCGGGATCGGAGGCGGCGCTGTGCAGGGTGCGGAAATGGCGGGTTGCACCGATGCAGAGGGTCACGGGGGTAACCCCTTGGGCATAGAGGCGCTGCAGGATCGGCGCGATATCGGTCACGCGGGCTTCGGCTACGACCGAGAGAACATCATCGAGATCAGCCTCGGTCGATTGCGGTTTGCAAGCGTCGATATCGGCCACGCTCACCGGCTCGGGGTCGCCGCGCTTGTAGAGCGAGAGCTTTTCGATGGTCTGGCGGAAATCGCCGGGTTCAAGGAGGCGCGAGAGCGCCATGACCGCCTCTTCGGCATCCCGGCCAAGGCCATTGATTCCCGCTTTCGACAGGATCTCGTTGATTTCGTCGCGGCTTGGCGGATCGTCGTAAATGCCGATGGCAAAGGTATTCGGATGCGCCTCGAAGACCTTGCGGAGCGCCGATTTGGCGTTGAGCTGCCCGGCGGTGACGACAATCTGCGCATCGCCCTCGCGCCAGCCCTTCAGCGCATCCTCGAAAAGCTTGGAGAGCCCGTCAGTTGCCTCTTCGGCAAAGGCTACGCGCGGGCCGGGGAAAAACCCCTGCGCCTTGATCGCATCGTCAAGAAGGGCGGGATCCTTGCGCAGATCGGCGGCGGCGATGCGCGTGAGGCGCATCTCGCCTTCGCCTTCTGGGCCGACAAGGCCAAGGATCACCTGCTGCCGCCGCTCGGCCACCCGCATCGCATCGGCGCCGTAGATCAGAACGCCGGCGCGTTTGGGATCGGGTTTCTTGAAATACCCGATGGCCTCTCGCGGCGAGAGCTTCATTGCGCCGCCAGCGCCGCCATCAGGCGGGCCATGATCTGATCGGCGAGAAGGACGGCGAGGCGCTCTTCGGCGTCCGCCGCGGCCGCTTCGGTGGCGACCGTTGTGCCAGTGGTCGAATAGCCGGTGAAGCCGCTGACCGTGCCGCTGGTGATCGTCGTGCCATCGGCGGCGCGCAGGGCATAGTCGGAACTGCCCAGAAGGTTGATCCGCGTCGCGGCGTTGTTCTCGGCGATAGCGACCGAGACCCTCTCGATCGAGATCGTCGTCACAAGCGTATAAAGGGCCGCGTCATTGGGGCCGAGGCGGCGCAAGAGCTGATCGCGCAGGCGAAAGCCCGCCTCATTCTCGGGCGCAAGGATCTCGGTTGTGCCGTGCAGCGGGCCCATGCCGCCGCCCGGCCCGTAGACCGGCACGAAACCGCAGCCCGCCAAG
>JAHEBR010000224.1 GCA_024642185.1 Marivivens sp.
ACCTATCGTTGGGTGAGTAAAGGGTGAGGCTATGGGCGCGGCAGCAATTGCTCCGGTCATTATCAAACGCAAGAAGGTTGTCGGGGGCGATGGCCACCACGGCGGCGCGTGGAAGGTCGCCATTGGAGCGTTTCCTTATGATGGGTGGCGCGTTTTACGCCAAGTTTTCGGGAAAGCCGCTGAGCGGCGTTTGATCAGCCATTCTGACGTGTGCCGGAAGTGTCGGCCTGTGCTTTGCACGAGAATACTCTTTGACGCAGGTGCCTAACGGGAGGTGAATCTTGGCGGTCAAATTGCAGCGCATTTGAATCAATGCCTCAGGCCCTGTGTTCAAGCCGACCAGCCCGTCCGCCCTCTTCGCCTTGCGTGCCATCCTTGCGATAGGTGCCGAGCCGCGTATGGGCGCGGTCGATATCTGCGATGCGGCCGATTGCGGTCTGAACGCCGCGAATCGCCGACGACAAGAGCCGCTGATTGCGCCCGATGCGATCCAGCAAAAGCCGAGCCTCGGCCGCCGAGAGCGTGGGCTTTCCGGCAATCAGCCGTTCCCGCGCATCGGCAACCGAGGCAAGGGTTTCAAAGCTTCCTGCCAATATGGCTTGCCGTTCGGAATCCAGTCCGGCCAAAAGCTCATCCATGATCGAAGGTTTCATTCAGTCTTCCTTTCAGGGCGTCAAAGATCGTTTCAGCAAGGCCGATGCCGCCGGCTCTGGCCAGTTCCTGCGCCTGCGCTTCTGTGAGGAATGAGGCGAACTGTTCTTCGCCGATGCCGCCGCCAAAGCCGGATTGGGTCGCGTTGAGGCCGGCGCTCTTGAGCATTTCCCGCAGAAAGCTCGCCTCCAGATCCTGCGCGGCCTTGCGAAGCCGGGGTTCGGCATCCTGAGCCGAAGGGCGGGTTAATTCCGATCCGTTAAAACCTGTGATCATCGCTGGCTCCTGAAATATTCCGAGTCGGCTCAGAGTGCAGGGCGGCGGTAAATTTCGGGTAACTTTGATGTGGCAGACTGTGAGTCGGTTCCAGAAAGGGGCAGACCCGAATGCAGATTCATTCTTTCCTTGCAGCAGCCTCAGGCGCGGAAGCGGCAACAGTGGCGATTCCGCCTGATGACCTGCCAACTCGCGCGGCGCGGGGATTTGCCCGGCATCTTGCTGAAGCGGCCGTCGCCGTTGATCCAGATGCTGCCACGGCCATCGAAGGTGGCGCCGTGGCAGCGGCGACCGACGGGCCTATTCCATTTTCTGCGGCCGTCGCCGAATTCGCGCGGGGGTTGCAGGAGGGGCCGGATCTGCCGGTCGGGGAAACCGATGCCGGGCTGGCCGATGTCTCCAAGATTGGGCAACGTCCGGTCGAACCGGCTGGGGCCCCCATACCAGACGGGCGCGGCCGTCTCACGGCCCTCGCGGTGCCGATCGTGCCAGAGCCCAATCCGGGCCAAACGCCTGCGCGCCAATTGCCTGCTGCCCCGTCGTCGGTTGCCCCGCCGTCGGCCGCCTTGTCGCCGGTTGCCTTGTCGCCGGTTGCCGAGTTGCCGGGCGCCCCGTTGGCCGCGGGCCCGTCACAAGCCGAGGCGAACACATCGAACGCAAAGGCGACCCACGTCGAACAACCGGCGGCGCCAGGCGCAAAGAGCGCCGACCAGTCGGCCCCCTCCGCAAAGCTGCGGTTGGGCCTTGTGTCTCCCGAGGCACCCCCTTCGGCTCACGCCGAACCCGCAGCAGGGCCCCTCGCCCTTCCGCGCGGCCCTGCTGCGGCACAGCCGACGCCGCCTGAGCAGGCGAAGGCTCTGGGCCTTGCGCGGGCACCGGGCATAGTTGGCGCGGTCGCCTTACCGGAAGAGGCCGTTGCGAAAGGCATAGTTGCAAAAGGCATGCCTGAAGCGCCCGCCATATCGTCTCATGGCAGTGTAACGTCTGAGGAGGGCGCCTCAATTTCCGCGGATCCTCTTCAGAATCCTTCGATATCGCCCGACACTGAGGCCGCGCCCGACACTGAGGCCGCGCCTGACAGCGACAGAGAAGGCCGAAGCGGCAAATCGCACGATCGGCCAACCGAGTCGGATCCGGCCCAATCGAGCCAGCCCGCCAAAGAGAAACAGACTTTGCATACCTTTGCCGCGCCTCAGACTCTCGAAGCGGCCCTTGATGGCAGCGCAGCGGGCAGGCCCGCAGAGGGCCAGATTTCTGGCCTCTCGGCTAGTTCTGCACAGCTCTCCACCCACGCTCTTCCGCCTGCGCCCGCGCCGGCGGCCGGGCTGGGTCATGCCGCCGTCCAGCAGCTTGCTGTGGCGGTGCGGCGATCGGGAGAGGGCGAGATTGAAATCGCTCTTGAGCCCGAAGAGCTAGGAAAAGTGCGGCTGACAGTTGCCCCTCATGACACGCGGGTCACGGTATCGGTCTTTGTCGAGCGCCCTGAAACGCTCGATTTGATACGTCGGCATATCGAGGCGCTAACAAGCGACCTGCGCCAGCAAGGCTATTCCGAAGTGACCCTCGATTTCGCGCAAAACCACGACCAGCACGCGGACAAGCGCGTGCCCGACCTGCCGCAGCAGGGCGCGTCTTCTGAGGAAACCGCGTTGGTCGGTGCAGGCCCGGTCCCGCCTGAGCGTCAGGTTCGCGTGGGCGGACTGGATCTGCGTCTTTAGGAGACAAACATGGAAGTTCAACCTCTCTCCACGGCAACCGCCGCGTCATCCACGCCCCCGAAATCGGCTGCGATAAGCTCGGATTTCGAGACATTCCTCAAGATGCTTACCGTCCAGATGCAAAATCAGGACCCGCTCAATCCAATCGATTCAACCGATTACGCGGTCCAACTTGCCACCTTCTCGGGTGTTGAACAGCAAGTCAGAACCAACCAGATCCTCTCCGACTTGAGCGAGCTTATGGGCGGCAGCGGCCTTGGGCAGGCAGCTCAGTGGATCGGTAAGGACGTGCTTGCCATTGCCCCGGCCTCGTTTGCGGGCGATTCGCTGTCGATCGAGGTTCCCGCCGCGCGCCGGGCCGAACCCCTCGCGCTGATCGTGCGCGACGCGGGCGGCGCCGTGGTGGCCACCGGGCCGATACCGCCGGGCGCGACAAGCGTTGATTGGGATGGAACCGACGCTTCTGGAAAGCGCCTTGCCGAGGGCGTCTATCGATTCTCTGTCCGCGATGCGGAAGGGGCAAGTTACGAAGAAACGCCGGCCGCCGTTTATGCCCGTGTCAGCGAAGTTCGGTCAGGAGAGGAGGGCCTCGTCTTCACATTGCCCGGCGGGATCGATGTTCCGTTCTCGAATGTCACCGGCGTGCGCGCAGGCGCCTAGCCGATTGCTCAGCCCCAGAGGCTGACCGACAAGATGAACCCCGCCGTTGCCGTCGCCGCCCCCAAAAGGATCCAGCCCGCAACGGCGCGCCCGCTTTGGCGGCGCGGCTCAGGCTCGGGCTTGCCTTGCCGGCTTAGCAGTTCTTCGGCCAGTTTCGGCAGCTTGGGCCCAAACCGTGACAAGACCTGCAGCGTGCGGATCGCATCGCGGATCGCCGCCTTCGGGCCGATGCTGTCTTTGATATAGTCTTCGACAACGGGCCGGGCGACTTCCCAGATGTTGATATGCGGATCGAGCGAGCGCGCCACGCCCTCGACCACCACCATCGTCCGCTGCAATAGGATCAGCTCGGTGCGCGTCTGCATCCCGAAACGTTCTGTGACTTCAAAGAGATAGGCGAGAAGCCGCCCCATCGAGATGCGGCTCGCGTCCATGCCGAAAATCGGCTCGCCCACCGCCCGCAAGGCATTGGCAAACTCGTCCACGTCGCGGTCGGCCGGAACATAGCCTGCCTCGAAATGCACCTGTGC
>JAHEBR010000031.1 GCA_024642185.1 Marivivens sp.
GATATAGCCGCGCGAAAGCTCTTCGGAAACAACCACCATCGACGCCTTCGACAGGCCAAATCCGCCAAATTCCTCGGGGATGGTCAGGCCGAAAACGCCCATCTCGGCCAACTCTTCGATGACCTGCATCGGGATCAGTTCGTCCCTCAGGTGCCAGTCATGGGCGAAGGGTTCGACCTTTTCGACCGCATAGCGCCGGAATTGCTCGCGGATCATCTCGAGCTCGTCATCGAGGCCCGGATTTCCCACCGTGATGTTGGCGGCCTGCTCCTGCATCAGCGCCACAAGCCGCTCGCGGGCGGCTTGGGTATTGCCGGTGGCGATCAGGCGGTCGATTTCGGATGTGGCAAGGGCCGAGGCGTCAAGGCCAAGATCGGACAAGCGCATGATTTCAGTCTGCGACATCGGAATACCGCCGCGCAGCTGGGCGAGGTATTCGCCAAAGGCGATCTGCAGAATCAACGCCTCTGTCTCGCCAAACTTGCCCTCGGCGGCAAGGCGGTCGGCCCAGCCGTGCATCTGCTCGAGACAGTTCACATAGGTCGCCAGCCACGACAGCCCATGCGCCGCCGACTGGTTGGCTTCGATCAGCCCCGCCGAAACGCGGCCATCCTTGCTGACAAGGGCCCGAACGGCCTCTTTGGCGCTGGCCAGAAGGCCGTGCAGCGGGGGAAGCGTGGCCGCCGTGAGGCTGGTGAGGTTGTCCAGAAGGGGTTGGTTGCTCATCCTGAAATCCTGTCCATCATGCGGCATTGCGGGCCCCGTATTTTGCTCATGCAGAAATATCCACTTTGCAAGCGCAGCGCAACTTTAATTCAAGATGAAAGCCGCGTTTGAACATAAATGTCGTTGCAGATTCCTGCTGCGCGAGGCCCTCGCTTCGTTGTAACTGACGCGCATGGATCAGCTTTTCTCCGCCATAACCCCCGCGCATCTGGCGCTAGCCTTCGGCATCACCCTTCTGGCCGGTCTGGTCAAGGGGGCGACCGGTTTTGCCATGCCGATGATCATGATCTCGGGCCTGACGATCTTTCTGCCGCCCGACATCGCGCTGGCCATGCTGATCCTGCCGACCTTCGTGTCGAACTTCTGGCAGGCGATGCGGCAGGGCTGGCGCGAGGCTTGGGGCTCGATCCGCCGGTTCCGTATCTTCCTGATCTGCCTGACGATTTCGCTCTTCATCAGCGCCCATCTGGTGCGCGTGCTGTCGCAAGACGCGCTGTTTCTCCTGATCGGCGCGCCGGTCGCGGCCTTCACCTCAATGCAGCTTGCCGGCTGGAAACCCAAATTTCAGCCACGCCTCTGGATCGAGGCGGTGATCGGTGGCTTTGCCGGCTTTGTCGGCGGGGTGAGCGGCGTCTGGGGGCCGCCCACGGTGGCCTATCTGACCGCGATCGACACGCCAAAGACCGATCACCTGCGGGTGCAGGGCGTAATCTATGCGCTGGGCGCCTTCGTTCTTCTGGGCGCGCATATCCAGTCGGGTGTTCTGCGCGCCGAGACGGCTCCGCTGTCGGCGCTGATGGTCATCCCGGCCGGGCTTGGCATGGTGGTGGGGCTGGCGATTCACGACAGGCTCGATCAGGCTACCTTTCGCAAGGTGACCCAGTTCGTCCTGCTGATTGCAGCTCTCAATCTGGTGCGCCGCGCCGTGTTCTAGGCGCGGCGGCAAGGTCAGCCGATGGCGGCGGCCTTCACGTCCTCGTCGATATAGGGGACGTATTTGGCGAAGTTCGCGGCAAACATCTCGACGAGCTTGTGCGCCTGCTTGTCATAGGCCGCGGTATCGGCCCAGGTGCTGCGCGGATCGAGAAGGCGGGCATCGACACCCTCGACCGTCACCGGAACGTCGAAGCCGAAGTTCGCGTCCTTGCGGAAGGTCGCTTCGCTCAGCGAGCCATCCAGAGCGGCCGACAGAAGCGCACGGGTCGCCTTGATCGGCATCCGCGTGCCGGTGCCGTAGGCGCCGCCGGTCCAGCCGGTGTTGACAAGCCAGCAGGTTGCGCCGTGGGTGGCGATCTTGTCCTGCAGGAGCTTGCCATAGACCTCGGGGCGACGCGGCATGAAGGGCGCGCCGAAACAGGTCGAGAAGGTCGGGATCGGCTCGGTCACACCGACCTCGGTGCCGGGGGTCTTGGAGGTGAAGCCCGACAGGAAGTGATACATGGCCTGCGCCGGCGTCAGCCGCGCGATCGGCGGCAGGACGCCATAGGCATCGCAGGTGAGCATGATGATGTTCTTCGGATGGCCCCCGAGGGCGGTTTCGCTGGCGTTCGAGATATAGTCGAGCGGATAGGCGCAGCGCATATTGTCGGTGAGCGAGTTGTCCTCGAAATCCAGCTCTTTGGTCTCGGGATCGAAGATCATGTTTTCGATCACGGTGCCGAATTTCTGCGTCGTGGCATAGATCTCGGGCTCGGCGGTGGGCGAGAGGTTGATGGTCTTGGCATAGCAGCCGCCTTCGAAATTGAAGGTGCCGCGATCCGACCAGCCGTGCTCGTCGTCGCCGATGAGAACGCGGCTCGGATCGGCCGACAGGGTCGTCTTGCCGGTGCCGGAAAGGCCGAAGAACACGGCGGTATCGACCGGGTTGCCGGGGGCGTGGTTGGCCGAGCAGTGCATCGGCATGATGCCTTTCTCGGGCAGAAGATAATTGAGAAGCGTGAAGACCGATTTCTTGTTCTCGCCGGCATATTCGGTGCCGCCGATGAGGATCATCTTGCGGGCAAAGTTGAGCGCGATGACGGTCTCACTCCGGCAGCTATGGCGGGCCGGATCGGCCTTGAACGAGGGGCAGTTGACGATCGTCCAGTCGGGGGTAAAGCCGTCAAGCTCGGCCCGCTCGGGGCGGCGCAGCAGGTGGCGGATGAAGAGGCCGTGCCAGGCCAGCTCGGTCACCATGCGAACGTCGAGGCGATGCTCGGGATCGGCGCCGCCGAAGAGATCCTGAACGAAATAGTCGCGGCCCTTCATGTGGGCGGTCATGTCGGCGTATAGCTGATCGAAGGCGGCCGGCTCCATCGGAGGGTTGTTGTCCCACCAGATCGTGTCGACGACATCGGGGGTGCGAACGACGAATTTGTCTTTAGGGCTCCGGCCGGTGTGCTTGCCGGTCGTGACAAGGAAAGTGCCGCCCTGGCCAAGCGAGCCTTCGCCACGTTCGATGGCCTTTTGCATCAGATCGGGCTCGAGGAGATTATAATAGACCGCGCCCAGCCCCGTGATGCCCTGATGATCAAGCTTCATGGTTGGGTTGACCCGTCCTTGGTCCATAGTCTCGCTCCTGATTTCGGGTTTCACACCCTTTTCAGGCCCACTTAGCACCTTGAGCTTGGGGCCGAAAAGGCAAGGTTGTCGCAGTTAGCGCAACCAAGTGCCTGTTAGCGCAATCAATATCCAGAGGCGCGAGACACTGAGGCAAATTAGCCATTCCTCAGCTAAATTAGGCGCCAATGTGTCCGCGATAGGCCCAGTTTTTGAGTTTCTGATTGATTCGCCGAATCAAAAGGGACAGAAAAGCAAACAAAAAGCAGGCAAACAACATCGAGCAAAAGGGGCTAACCCATGCAAAAGATTGCACTCGTCGACGACGATCGTAACATTCTTACGTCCGTATCCATGACGCTTGAGGCCGAAGGTTTCGAAGTGGAAACCTATAACGACGGCCAAGCCGCACTGGATGCGTTCAACAAGAAACTGCCAGATATGGCGGTTCTTGACATCAAGATGCCCCGCATGGACGGCATGGATCTTCTCCAGCGCTTGCGGCAGAAATCTTCGATGCCGGTCATCTTTCTGACCTCCAAGGACGACGAGATCGACGAAGTTCTCGGTCTTCGGATGGGTGCCGACGACTATGTGAAAAAGCCGTTTTCCCAGCGCCTTCTGGTCGAGCGTATCCGCGCGCTGCTGCGCCGCCAGGACGTCATCGCCGGCGACATCGTTGATGACAGCGAAGAGAACAAGATTATGATCCGCGGCGAGCTGACCATGGATCCGCTGCGCCACGCGGTGAAATGGAAAGGGCTCGACGTGTCGCTGACGGTCACCGAGTTTCTGCTCTTGCAGGCGCTCGCCCAGCGTCCCGGCTTCGTAAAGTCGCGCGATCAGCTGATGGACGTGGCCTACGATGATCAGGTCTATGTCGACGACCGGACCATCGACAGCCACATCAAGCGCCTTCGCAAGAAGATGCGCCAGGTCGACGACGATTTCGGCGCAATCGAGACCCTCTACGGGATCGGCTACCGCTACAACGAAGAATAAGGCATGGCCTCAAATTCCGAAATCGACGTCCGCGACCTTCGGTCGGTCCGAAAGGCCGCCCATGATCGTGCCGATGTGGTTTTGGGCGAGGACTGGGTCGCCCCCGACATGGCCCAAGACAGTGAAACCCGCGCCGGCAAGCCCCGGCGCGGGGTCGTCCGGTTGAACCGATCGCCGCTCGCGCGGAAGATCATCATCTTCAATCTTCTTGCGATTGTGATCCTCGTCGTCGGGGTGCTCTATCTCAATCCATCGCGAGACAATCTGATCTATCAACGCGCCAATGGCCTTGTGAACGAAGCCGAGCTGATCGCGGATGTTATCGAGGCGCAGCTGCCCAGATCTGGCGGCATTAATGGCGATCAAGCGAATGTTGCCGGTTTGCTTGACGGCCTCGATCTTCGAGGGGGGGTCGAGGTTTTTGTTGTCGACGCCAGCGGCGAGGTCGTCGCCGAGCGCGTCGCCCCGGCCGAGACCCCAGTTGTCGAAGGACTTGCGCAGGAACAGGGCGGCACCATCCTGACCGATTTCCTGAATGGTCTTTGGGAGGGGGTTGCGGGCCTGCTCAGCTTTGGCTCGTCTGACGGGCTCGCAACGGTTCCCGTGGATGAAATCCGCCTGATGGCCCCCAGAGTGATGGCGGAAGGCACCCGTGTTCAAACGGACCGAGATGTGACCGGTGAGACCTATTTCCTCGTCAGCACCCCCGTGTATCAAGGCAATACCCCAGTCGGGGTTGTGGCGCTCCTGAGCGCTGCGGGCGAGATGGAGACATTGATCCGCCGCGAGCGAGAGTTGATCCTCCAGATGTTTGTTATCGGCATCATGGTATCGATCGGTCTGAGCCTCGTGCTGGCCTCGGCCATCGCCAATCCGCTGGCCGACCTTGCGGCCGCGGCCGAGCTTGGGCGCGATCGCAACGCCCGCAGGATGGCCCCTAGCCGCATCCGGATCCCGGATATGACCGCACGCCCCGACGAGATAGGCCGCCTGTCGGGGGCGCTGCGCGGGATGGTTGCAGCCCTCTATGAGCGGATCGAAGCCAACGAACAATTCGCCGCCGATGTCTCGCACGAGATCAAAAACCCGCTCGCCTCGTTGCGCTCTGCCGTTGGCACCATGCGGGTCGCCAAACGCGACGATCAGCGCGAAAAGCTCCTCGAAGTGATCGAACATGACGTGCGCCGGCTGGACAGGCTGGTAAGCGACATCTCCAACGCCTCGCGCCTCGACAGCGAACTGGTGCGCGAGGAAGAGAAATCGTTTGAGCTTCTCAAGATGCTCGGCAATCTGGGCGAATTCCTGGGCCACGAGGCGCATGACAAAGGGATCGAATATATCTCTGACCTTCCGCCCCAGCCGATCTATATCAATGGGCTTGAAGATCGTCTGGCGCAGGTTTTCGTCAATCTGATCACCAATGCGATCTCATTTTGCGAAGAGGGCGATGCGATTCGCGTTTGGGCGCGCCGGCGCGAAAATCGCGTTCTTGTGGTTGTCGAGGATACCGGCCCCGGCATTCCTGAGCAGGCGCTCACCAAAATCTTCAAACGCTTCTATTCCGAGCGCCCCGCTGGCCAGTTTGGCAATAACTCGGGCCTTGGCCTTGCGATCTCGAAACAGATCATTGAGGCGCATGGCGGCGTGATCTGGGCCGAAAACATCCGCCCGACCGAAGCCGATATCACGTCCGAGCCGCTCGGCGCTCGATTTGTTGTCGGCCTTCCGGTCTAGCCAAAGTGCCCAATACCGAGATTTTTCACGCAAGCTCGGTCGCGCTGGCCGGGCGCGGGGTCTTGATCCTCGGAGCGTCTGGCACCGGCAAATCCTCGCTCGCGCTTCACCTCATGGCGCTTGGCGCAACGCTTATTGCCGACGACCGCACCATAGCAAGCGGCGCCCTCAACGGGGATGTATTGCTTTCGGCCCCCGAAGCGATTCTGGGCAGGATAGAGGCCCGGGGTGTGGGAATTCTATTGGCTGAGGCTGAACAGAATGTGCCGCTGGCGCTGGTCGTCGATCTCGATTCATCCGAGAAGGATCGCTTGCCGCCTGATCGAACGATCTCGGTTTTGGGTAGAGACTTTCCGCTTCTGCACAATCCCGGCTCTTTACATTTCCCCCATGCAATCCTTCAGTATCTCAAGGCGGGACGGAGCGACTGAGTGGCCATGGCCCCTACGGACAAGACCCAGGAGAGCGCGGCACGCCTGATCTTCGTGATCGGGCCCGCCGGCGCGGGAAGGTCGACCACGATCAATGCCCTTGAGGACATCGGCTACGAGGTTATCCATAGCCTTCCGATGAGCCTTCTCGATCGGCTTCTCGCCGGTCCGGCGATGGATCATCCGCTCGCTGTTGGCCTCGATGTGCGCAATCGCGATTTTGGCGTCGAAAATCTCGTCCACACAATCGACCGGCTCTCGCAGGATGACCGCATCGAGATGCAACTCTTGTTCCTCGATTGCAGCGACGACGAACTCGTGCGCCGTTTCTCGGAAACCCGCCGCCGACATCCGCTTGCCCAGAAAGAGGGGCCGGTTCTGGGGATCGAACGTGAAAAGGCGCTCCTGGTTCCGTTGCGCGCCCGCGCCGATTTCCTCATCGACACCACCGGAATGACGCCCCACCAGCTCCGCCGCGAGCTCGAGCAGATCTTTGCGCCGTCCGAAGGTCGGATCCTGTCGGTGACGGTGCAATCCTTCTCCTACAAACGCGGCCTGCCGCGCGGAGCGGATTTTGTCTTTGATTGCCGTTCCCTACGCAACCCGCATTGGGAACCCGCACTCCGCCCGCTCGACGGCACCGATCCGCGCGTTGCCGACTATGTTGCCGGCGATCCCCTTGCCGAACGCTTCTTTTCCAGCATCCGTGATCTGGCCCTTCTGATCCTTCCGGCGAGCAAAGCCGAGGGGAAATCGCATCTGTCGATCGCGCTTGGCTGCACAGGTGGCCAACATCGCTCGGTGGCTCTTGCCGAAAGATTGACCAATGCCCTTGCAGCCGAGGGCTGGCAGGTGTCAAAACGCCATAGAGAGCTGGAGCGCCGTGCAGAACTGGCCGGTGCCAAGAAGGAGCCTGACGCGTGATCGGCATCGTGATCGTGGCACATGGTGGTCTGGCGCGGGAATACCTCGCCGCGGTCGAACATGTCGTCGGCCGTCAAACCGGCATGGCCGCCGTCTCGATCGGAGCCGAAGATGACCGCGCCGCCAAGCAGGACGAGATCTGCAATGCGGCCGATGCTGTCGATACCGGCAAGGGCGTGGTGATTGTCACCGACATCTTCGGCGGCTCGCCTTCAAATCTCTCGCTGCGGGCCTGTGGGCCATCGAACCGGCGCATCCTTTACGGGATGAACCTGCCGATGCTTCTCAAGCTGGCCAAATGCCGCGGGAAATCGGTTCCCGACGCTGTCGAGGCCGCCATGACAGCGGGACGAAAATACATCAATTGCCATTCGGCAGACCCAGACCTGAGTTTTGATTAATGCCTGTTTCAGATTTGAAGATTGTGAATATCAAAGGGCTGCACGCCCGCGCCTCGGCCAAGCTGGTCGAGGTTGTCGAAGGCTATGACGCTCGGGCGACTGTCTCGAAAGACGGGCTCGACGCGGGCGGCGATAGCATCATGGGCCTACTGATGCTGGCCGCTTCGCAGGGCTCGACCATCACGGTCGAAACCGAGGGGGCGGAGGCCGATCAGTTGATGCAAGCGATTGCCGCCCTTGTGGCCGACAAATTCGGTGAAGGCGCCTAGCGCGTCGGGACCGGGGTTTCCCCACGATAATCATAAAACCCGCGCTTGGTCTTGCGGCCAAGCCAACCGGCTTCGACGTATTTGGTCAGAAGCGGGCAGGGGCGATACTTGGTGTCAGCCAGCCCTTCATGAAGCACGTTCATGATCGCAAGGCAGGTATCGAGCCCGATGAAATCGGCCAGCTCGAGCGGCCCCATCGGATGGTTGGCGCCCAGCTTGAGCGAGGTGTCGATCGACCGGACCGATCCCACGCCCTCGTAAAGCGTATAGATCGCCTCGTTGATCATCGGCATCAGGATGCGGTTGACGATGAAGGCCGGAAAATCCTCGGCCGCGGCCGCCGTCTTGCCGATCCGCTCCACCACCTCGTAGCAGGCGCTGAAGGTCTCGTCGTCGGTGGCAATGCCGCGGATCAGCTCGACAAGCTGCATGATCGGCACGGGGTTCATAAAGTGGAACCCCATGAATTTCTCGGGCCGGTCGGTGCGGCTGGCAAGCCGAGTTATCGAGATCGACGAGGTGTTCGAGGTCAGGATCGTCGTCGGTTTCAGGTGCGGCAGAAGGTCTTCGAAGATCGCTTGCTTGATCGTCTCGCGTTCGGTTGCGGCCTCGATTACAAGGTCGGTCTGGCCGAGATCGGACAGGGTTTGCGTTGTCTTGATCCGGCCGAGCGCGGTGGCCTTCTGCGCCTCGGAAATAGCCCCTTTCGAGACTTGGCGGGTCATATTCTTATCAATCAGGGCCAAAGCGGCAGTCAGCGCATCGGCGCTGATATCTGTCATCAACACATCGTATTCGGCCAGAGCCAGAACGTGCGCGATCCCGTTGCCCATCTGACCGGCGCCAACGACGCCTACTCGCTCAACCTGCATGGCCTGTCCTTTTGAAAGCTGCCGCACAATAGGCCCGCAAAGCTGCCAGCTTCAAGGCGGGATCAAGGCTCTAAACCACTCAAATGCGTTGTTTAGCGAAATGGCAAGGTTTGTGGTGGAAACCTGTAGGCGGTGAGTTTGAAAATTTGGTGGGAACCATGAAACATGATCGACTTGTCGAGCTGCGCTCGGCAATCCCCTCTTGCCGATATGGCAACTCTAGGCTCTTTTTCCGGGCCCCGAAGCGCAACCTGAGCGGACGCTATCACGCCTTCATCGGTGGGACAGAAACCTTTGGCAAATACCTCGATCATCCCTATCCGGCATTGGTCGAAGCGGCGCTTGGCAAGACCTGCGTCAACTTCGGGGTGGTGAATGCCGGCGTTGATGTCTTCGTCAATGATCCAACCATCATGGCCGCCTGCGCCACGGCCGACATCACGGTCATTCAAATGATGGGCGCGCACAACCTTTCCAACCGGTTCTACAAAGTCCATCCGCGCCGCAACGACAGGTTTCTAAGCGGCTCGCCTCTGATGGCCGCACTGTATCCAGATATGGATTTCTCGGAATACAACTTTACCCGCCATCTCCTCGGCGCCCTTTTCGAGAGGTCGCCCGAGCGGTTTGAGATCATTCGAACCGAGCTCCAAATGGCTTGGCTTGCGAGAATGCGAACCTTGCTCGACAAGATCGGGCAGCGTGTGGTCTTGCTGTGGCTGTCCGATCAACCTTTGGACGATCAGCCTTGGACGGCTCGGACCGAACCTTTCAAGACCGAACCGATGCTGGTCAGCCGGACCATGGTCGAACAGCTGCGGGACAAAGTCCTTGATGTCGTGGTCGCGCAGACCTCAACCGAGGCTCTCCAGCGTGGGACCGACGGGATGAGCTTTCCACAAGGCGAGGCCAGTATCGCGTCCGAGCTGCCCGGCGTTGGCGCGCATGAGGAGGCAGCGCTTCTTTTGGCCGGGGCTATCGGGCGCCATACCAAATGAAAAGGCCCGCGCATCGCTGCGCGGGCCCGCCACTGGATTGCTGCTCGTTCAGAGCTTGCCAGTCAGTTCCGGCACAGCGCTAAACAGGTCGGCCACGAGGCCAAAATCGGCAACCTGGAAGATCGGGGCTTCTTCGTCCTTGTTGATGGCGACGATGATCTTCGAATCCTTCATGCCAGCAAGGTGCTGGATGGCGCCCGAGATGCCGACGGCAACGTAGAGGTTCGGCGCCACGACCTTGCCGGTCTGGCCCACCTGCCAGTCGTTCGGGGCATAGCCCGAATCGACTGCGGCACGCGAAGCGCCAACAGCGGCGCCAAGCTTGTCGGCCAGCGCCTCGATGATGGCAAAGTCGTCTTTCGAGCCAACGCCGCGGCCGCCCGACACGACCACGCCGGCCGAAGTCAGCTCGGGGCGGTCAGAGGTGGCGGTCTTGTCTTCAACCCAAGCCGACAGGCCCGACGTTGCCGCTGTGCCGAGCGCCTCGACCGGGGCCGAGCCCCCCGCAGCGGCGGCATCAAAACCGGCGGTGCGGATGGTCATGACCTTGGTCTTGTCGCCGGATTTCACAGTTTGGATCGCGTTGCCGGCATAGATCGGGCGCTCGAAAGTGTCGGCGTCGATCACGGCGGTCACGTCCGACAGGATCATCACGTCAAGCAGCGCGGCCACGCGCGGCAGCACGTTTTTGGCGTCGGAGGTGGCCGGGGCGGTGATGTGCGAATAGGCACCAGCCATCGACACGATCAGATCGGCGACAGGCTCGGCCAGCATGTGGCAAAAGCCGTGGTCGCCCGCAAAGATCACCTTCGTAACGCCCGAAAGCGTCGCGGCCTCTGCGGCGGCGGCATCGCCGCCCTGACCGGCCACAAGCACATGGACATCGCCAAGCGCGGCAACCGCTGTCAGGGTCTTCGCTACGGCATCGGTCGAGAGATGCCCGTTATTCAGGTCTGCAAGAAGAAGAACAGCCATCAGATCGCCCCCGCTTCCTTGAGTTTCGCTACAAGTTCATCAACCGTCTTGACGATCACGCCGGCCTTGCGGGCCTCGGGCTCGGTGGTCTTGACGACCGTCAGGCGCGGGCTCACGTCAACGCCGTAATCGGCGGGCGTCTTTTCATCGAGCGGCTTTTTCTTGGCCTTCATGATGTTGGGCAAGCTCGCATAGCGCGGCTCGTTGAGGCGCAGATCGACGCTGATGATCGCCGGCATCTTGACCGAGATGGTCTGAAGGCCGCCGTCAACCTCGCGGGTCACCTTGGCGTTGTCGCCGTCGATCTCGACTTTTGAGGCAAAGGTCGCCTGCGACCAGCCGAGGAGCGCTGAAAGCATCTGGCCGGTGGCGTTCATGTCGTTGTCGATTGCCTGCTTGCCGGTCAGAACGAGGCCGGGCTGTTCTGCCTTGACGACAGCGGCCAGAAGCTTGGCAACGGCGAGCGGTTCGATGTCGGTATGAACATCGTCGGTCGCCTCGATCAGGATCGCCCGGTCGGCGCCCATGGCGAGCGCGGTCCGCAGGGTTTCCTGCGACTGCTTCACACCGATCGACACGGCGATAACCTCTTCGGCCTTACCGGCCTCTTTGAGGCGAATCGCCTCTTCAACGGCAATCTCGTCGAATGGGTTCATCGACATCTTGACGTTCGCGAGATCGACACCGGAACCATCCGCTTTCACACGGACCTTCACGTTGTAGTCGATCACGCGCTTGACGGGCACGAGCACCTTCATCGTCGCAGTTCTCCTATCGCAATCGGAATGACTCGGCGTGGTGTTACCAAGGCAGCGGGGGCGAGGACAGTGCAAAATCGACGCGGCGCAGCATAGCTACGCCACGTTCTTCCAATGTTAGCGATTGTCAGCGGTTGGCGCCGGGAACCCAGAGCACATCGGCGCGGCCTTCGTCGTTGGCCATGCGGGCGGCCACAAAGAACCAATCGGACAGGCGATTGAGATACCGCACGGCGGCAGGATTGACCGCTTCCACGGCGGCAAGCCCCACGGCGAGGCGCTCGGCGCGGCGCGAAACCGTGCGGCAGATGTGCAGATGCGCGGCAAGGGGGGTGCCCCCCGGCAAGACAAAGCTGCGCAGCGGCTCAAGCACCTTGGTCATGGCGTCGATCTCGGCCTCGAGGCGCTCGACCTGCGCGTCAACCACCCGCAAAACCGGATAGCCGGCTTCGGCATCCTTCTCGGGCGCGGGCCGCGAGAGATCGGCGCCGAGGTCGAACAAGTCGTTCTGGATCCGCGCCAGCGCCGCGTCCACATCGCCCGAAGCATGGAGCCGCGCGGTGCCAACGGTGGCGTTGGTCTCATCCACCGTGCCGTAGGCCTCGACCCGCAAGGAATCCTTCGCCACCCGCGTGCCATCGCTGAGGGCGGTTTCGCCCTTGTCGCCGGTCTTGGTGTAGATCTTGTTGAGGACGACCATCTCAGGCCCCCTTACTGCGGATCCAGATGAAGAAAAGGATCAGGAGGATCGCCACGAACTGCGCCCCGAGGCGATAGCGCATGATCTTGTTGGCGTTGCGCTTGTTGTATTCCCCGCCGCGCCCGAACGAGCCGACCCCCCACAAGAGGATGAAGAGGACGAGGAGGCAGGCGGCAACGACGACGTAGAAGAGAGGATCACTGGCCATGACGGGCTCCGATAACCATTCGCCCTGCCTCTAGCAGGCCGGGCAACAAAAGAAAACGCTAGCGTCCGCCGAGGAAACGGTCGAGCCAGCGGGTCGGCAAGAGGCGCCGACCGAGGCCGGCGACATAAGTGGGCGTGGTGACATAATAGCGGGCGCGGGGCCGCGGAGATTCGAGGGCGTGGATGAGCTTGTCGGTCACCGCCCGCGCCGGAAGCTCGAACTTGTCCGGCCCGCTTTCGGTATAAAGCCGCCCGTGCAGCGCCGTGTAATGATCGCGCCGCGCCGAATTTTCCCAGTCGATCCAGCGCTCGAAATGGGCAATCGCGTTTTCGCGGATCTTCGAGGTGATCGGCCCCGGCTCGATCAGGATCACGTCGATCCCGCCTTTCCGCATCTCGAGGCGCAGCACGTCGGTCAGCCCCTCAAGCGCAAACTTGGTCGAGACATAGGCCCCCCGCCATTTCATGCCGACGATGCCAAGGACCGAGGAGTTGTTCACGATGCGCCCGTGGCCTTGCGCCCGCATCACCGGGATCACCGCGCGGGTCAGCTCGTGCCAGCCAAAGAAATTCGTCTCGAAGATCGCCCGCAGGGCATCGGTCGGAAGGTCTTCGACCAAGCCGGGGCAAGCGAAGGCGCCGTTGTTGAAAAGCGCGTCGAGCGTGCCGCCGGTGGCCTTGAGAACCTCATCAACGCCCGACCGGATCGAGGCGGCATCGGTATAGTCGATGCGCGGGCTGTCAAAGCCGAGGCCGCGCAGGCGCACGCAGTCTTCTTCCTGACGGCAAGAGGCGAAAACCCGCCAGCCGCGCTCGCGCAAGCCGAGGGCGGCGTCATAACCGATGCCCGAGGAACAACCGGTGATAAGGATGGATTTCTGTGTCATGGGGCGGTTGTGATCTTTGCTGTTCAGGCCCGCAAGGCCTATTCCGTCGCAGGCTCGACGAGGGTTCCGGAAACCCAGCCCGTGCCGAGATTATCCGGCAGACGAACCTCGACCCAGCCGTTCGCGGCCCGCGAAAAGACCTCGACCACCTCGCCGCCATCAAGCGTTGTGACCACGCCATTCTCGGTGCCGGGGCCGGAGCGGATATTCACGCGGCTACCCGCGATCCTGACGAGCTCGGGCGCGGGTTCGGGCGCGGCGGCAATCGCCTCGGGCGTGATCTCGATCGGGGCCACGGGTTCGGTGAAGGAAAACGCATTCTCGAGCCCCGCGCCAGAAAGATCTGTCATGGGCGCGGCCTCGGTAAGCGCGTCGAGAATGGCGGCTTCATCAATGGCGGGGGCAGGTTCGGGTTCGGGCGCAGAGGGGGCAATCTCTTCCGCGATCACTGGCTCAGGTTCCGGCTGCGGCTCGGGCTGCGGCGCAGGTTCGGCCCGCGCCACGGGCACCTCGGGCCATTCCTCGGGCCTAAACGCCCCGCCACCCGACGCCACATAGTAGAGCCAGAAGAGGAAGGCGAAGGTGACGATGATATAGCTGCGCGTTCCGAACATCTTTTTCCGTGGCGTCCTTGAAGTGCGGGGACCTGCCTTCTTTACCCGAATTTCGAGGCGGGTCAAAAACTTGTCTCCCGCGCCCACCTTCCCGCCTTTACGCCCCCAATCGGGGCCGCTACACAACATCCATGACCGACGTGACAGACGACAACAATATCGGCCAAACCGAGTTCACCGAGACCCTGCGCCGCGCCATTGGTGAGCGGTATCTGACCTATGCGTTGTCGACGATCATGCACCGCGCGCTGCCCGATGCGCGCGACGGGCTCAAGCCGGTTCACCGCCGCATCCTTTATGCGATGCGCGAACTCAAGCTCTCGCCCACCGGCGGCTTCCGCAAATCGGCCAAGATCTCGGGCGATGTGATGGGCAACTATCACCCGCACGGCGA
>JAHEBR010000225.1 GCA_024642185.1 Marivivens sp.
CCGCGAGATCGCGCGAGAGAGGCTGACCGAACTGGTGCTGAAAGCCACCGTGACGCCGAAACGGCGGGTGAAGACCAAGCCCACCAAGGGCAGCATCGAGCGGCGGATCAAGGCGAAGAAAGAGCGGGGGGAGGTGAAGAAGGGGCGGGGGAAGGTGGGGTGAGGGGTGAGCTTCTAACCCGAGCAGTTGATTGGGAGCAAAAGCCCGCACCGCTGCCGAATTGGCAGAAGGAAGCCCGACCGGATCATGAATCTTGAGAAGATCTGTTGGAATAGTATATACTCCGGGGTGTGGGCTGCTGGGTATCTGGGTTTGGACCCCAGTCCCAGCAGCGCCGCGTGCTCGGGGCAGCACCCCGAAAGGCATCTCCTTGTGGAAGGGAGCGCCTATTCTTCAACCAAGGCCATCGCCAAGATTACATTCGCTATTTTCTGTGCCTCTGTGCGCTTGAGATCATGAGGGAGTCCGACAACACGGATGATGCAATCATTTCGTATGGGTATCGGCAGCTCTAGTTGTGGCGTATTGTTGTTGAATTTGCCCGCTTGATCCCCGTTATTTGCATCAACATGCACGAAACTTGACTTTTCTTTCGGCTTAGACGCCGCGCCTCCCCCTTCTGACCTCTTTCTAGACTGGCGTTGTCCTGAGATTTTGAAACCTTGCGGGTTCTCTTTGTACCGCAGGAAGTCACTAACCGATGTTGCAAACCGCGATTTGTAGGTTCTCAGGCTATCTGGGGTAAACTTGGTGCCTTCAAGATTCTGAAAGCGCTCCATGATGTGATCAACATCAATAGAACGGATATCAGCAAACTCGTCCGGGCCGACAGTCTCAACAATGCGGCTGACCGCAATCTTGCGACTCTTCATTGTCTCAGGCTTACCCAACCCCTTGTCTGAGAGGTAGTCTAGGAACTTCAAAAGGTCTTGCGAGTCATAGCCGTTTATCATGGCGAATCTCCAGAAACTGGGATCAACATACCACGTCTAACGTCAACGTCAATACTATATTGACGCGCCTAAACCCTAACCTCCATCCCCACCTGCTCGCCCACGCCAAACACCCGCTTATACCGCTCGATCTCGCCCCTAGGCCCCATCGCTTTGTTCGGGTTGTCGCTTAGTTTCACGGTGGGGCGGCCGTTGGCGCTGACGGCTTTGCAGACGAGGCTGAAGGGGGCCAGCGCGTCGTTTTGCACGAGGCCGGTGAAATCGTTGGTCAGGAGCGTGCCCCAGCCGAAGGACACACGGGCGCGGCCGCGGAACTGGGTGCTGAGTTCGGCGATTTTCTCGACGTCGAGGCCGTCGGAAAAGATCACAAGCTTTTGCCGCGGGTCTTCGCCGCGGTCTTGCCACCAGCGGATGGCAATCTCAGCCCCTGTCGCGGGATCGCCTGAATCGATGCGGATGCCGGTCCATTTGGCGAGCCAGTCGGGCGCACCGGCAAGGAAGCCCTCGGTGCCGTAGGTGTCGGGCAGGATGATGCGCAGGTTGCCGTCGTGCTCTTCGTGCCAGTCGGCCAGCACGTCATAGGGCGCCCGCCGCAGCGCCTCGTCTGTCTCGGCCAGCGCCGCATAGATCATCGGCAGTTCGTGGGCGTTGGTGCCGATGGCCTCGATATCGCGGCGCATGGCGATGCGGCAGTTGGAGGTGCCTATGAACTTGTCGCCCAAGCCCTCCATCAGCGCCTGCACACACCAGTCCTGCCAGAGGAACCCATGGCGGCGGCGGGTGCCGAAATCGGCGAGGCGAAGGTCGGGGATCTCGCGCAGGCGCTCGACCTTTTCCCAAAGCTTGGCCATGGCGCGGGCATAGAGCACCTCGAGCTCGAACTTGGCCATCTCGTTGAGGACGGCGCGGGAGCGCAGCTCCATCAGCACCGCCAGCGCGGGGATTTCCCAGAGCATGACCTCGGGCCAGTTGCCCTCGAAGGTCAGCTCATACTGCCCGTCGCGCTTTTCAAGGTGATAGGGCGGCAGGCGCAGGTTTTCAAACCACTCCATGAAATCGGGGCGGAACATCTGGCGCTTGCCGTAGAAGGTATTGCCGCGCAGCCATGTGCTTTCGCCGCGGGAAAGGCTGATGGTGCGGATATGATCAAGCTGCTCGCGCAGTTCGCCCTCGTCGATCAACTCGGCCAGACGGATATGTTTGGAGCGGTTGATGAGGCTGAAGGTCACCTGCGTGTCGGGCTTGTTGCGAAAGACCGACTGGCACATCAGGAGTTTGTAGAAATCGGTGTCGATCAGCGAGCGGATGATCGGGTCGATCTTCCACTTATGGTTCCACACGCGGGTTGCGATATCGACCATGAGGGCTCCGGGTTGTTTGAGGTGTTAGACCATTTCGGCGCGGGGGCTGGCAAGCGCCGCGTCAGGCAAGCCTGACGCCGGCGGCCAGCATCCGAGTCGTCATCGCGGCAAGGCTGCCGCCAAGATCGATGGCGCGGCAGAGGTCGGCGCGGACGGTGACGGCAAAGCCGAGGCGGGCGGCGTCGATGGCGGAATAGGCCACGCAGAAATCGGTGGCGAGGCCAGCGAGGGTGAGCGAGGTGATCCCGCGGGTGCGGAGATAGCCCTCAAGGCCAGTGGGCGTTGTCCGGTCGTTCTCAAAAAAGGCGGAGTAGCTGTCGATCGCGGGGTTCATGCCCTTGCGGAGGATGAGGTCGGCATCGGTGCGGAGGGCGGGATGGAAGGCGGCGCCTTCGGAGCCTTGGATGCAATGGTCGGGCCAGAGGGTCTGATCGCCATAGGGCATCTGGGCGGTCGAGAAGGGGGCCGCGCCCTTGTGCGAGGAGGCGAAGGAGGAATGGCCCTTGGGGTGCCAGTCTTGCGTGAGGACGACGACGGAAAACTGGTCCATCAGCGCGTTGATCGGCGCCACGATCTCGTCGCCGCCCGCCACGGCCAAAGCGCCGCCGGGACAGAAATCGTTTTGCAGGTCGATGACGATCAGGGCGTGGGTGGCGGGATGCATGGCGGGCTCCTTCATCTGGGGCGGACCATAGGAAGGAAAGTAGATCAGGAAAAGGGGCCGGAGGCTTGCCAGCCCGCGCAGGCGGGCATATGCCGCAACTATGTATACTGTCGCCGCGCTCTATCATTTCACGCCGTTTTCCGATCCTGCCGCCCTGCGGGGGCCGCTTCTGGCGCTGTGCGAGGCCAAGGGCGTGACCGGAACGCTGCTTCTGGCGCGCGAGGGGATCAACGGGACGATTGCGGGAAGCCGCGAGGGGATTGATGCGGTGCTTGCGCATATCCGCGCCCTGCCCGGCTGTGCCGATCTCGACTGGAAGGAAAGCGCGGCCAGCGATCAGCCCTTCGGGCGGATGAAGGTCCGCCTGAAGAAAGAGATCGTGACGATGGGCGAGCCCGATGTCGATCCGCGCGCGGCTGTGGGGCATTACGTTTCGCCGCAGGAATGGAATGCGCTGATCTCGTCGCCCGATGTAGCGGTGATTGATACGCGCAACGATTATGAGTTTGCCATCGGCACCTTCGAAGGCGCGGTCGATCCCGAGACCAAGAGCTTTCGCGAGTTTCCGGCGTGGTGGCAGGCCAACAAGGATCGCTTTGGCAACAAGCGGATCGCCATGTTCTGCACCGGTGGCATCCGTTGCGAGAAATCGACCAACTATTTGATGTCGCAGGGGATTAATGAGGTTTATCACCTCAAGGGCGGGATCCTGAAATACCTTGAAGAGGTGCCGCAGGACGAGAGCCTCTGGCACGGGGAATGTTTTGTGTTCGACGGGCGGGTTTCGGTCGGCCACGGGCTGGCAGAGGGGCCGCACGAGCTTTGCCATGCTTG
>JAHEBR010000226.1 GCA_024642185.1 Marivivens sp.
CATAGTGCCAGGTGTTTTCCTTGAGCGGCACCTTGAGGCCATCGGCAACGGTCTCGGGGGCGTCATCGGCGATGATGTAGCCTGCCTTGAAGCTGCGATAGGCGTCGTCGGCCTGCTCGGGCTCGGCGGCATAGATCTTCACCTGCGGCGCGATGGTCGACAGCGTGAGACAAGTGCCCGAGACCATGCCGCCGCCACCGATGGGGGCCACGACCGAGGTCAGGCCCTCGACCTGCTCCATCAACTCGCGCGAGCAGGTGGCCTGTCCGGTGATGACGCGCAGATCGTTGTAGGGGTGGACAAACTCGGCGCCGGTCTCGGCGACGACCTCGGCAAAGACCGCCTCGCGCGAGGAGGTCGAGGGTTCGCATTCGACCACACGGCCGCCATAGCCGCGAACCGCATCCTTCTTGGCCTGTGGTGCTGTGCGCGGCATGACCACGGTGCAGGGGATGCCCCGACGGCCTGCTGCATAGGAAAGGCAGGTGCCGTGGTTGCCCGAGGAATGGGTCGCCACGCCCTTGGCCGCCTGCGCGTCGGTCAGGCCGAAGACAGCGTTCGACGCGCCACGGGCCTTGAAGGCGCCGGCCTTCTGGAAGTTCTCGCATTTGAAGAACAACTCGGCCCCTGCGAGGCTATTGATATAGCTCGAGGTCAGAACCGGCGTGCGGTGAATGTAGGGCGCGATCCGCTCGTGGGCGGCGATCACGTCGTCATAGGTGGGAAAATCGGTCATGGCACCCTCAGGCAGCAGATTTGACGGCATCGGCCCGCGACTTGCGGAAATAGTCTTGCGCGGCGGCAACGCCGCTGCCCAGTTTAACCGGATAATCGAGATCGGCCATGGCCATTTCGATCGTCGCAAGGCCCGACAGAACCATCACCTCGGTCAGCATCCCCAGATGGCCGATGCGGAAGGCTTTGCCGTTCATCTGGCCAAGGCCAACCCCGAAGGAAACGCCATAGGCGTGGAAGGCGTGGTCGGTCAGGGCGTTGCTGTTGAAGCCTTCGGGAACGTAGATCGCGCTCACCGTGTCGGAATAGAGATCGGGCGACTGAGCGACGAGCTTGAGGCCCCAAGCGGCGACCGCGCGGCGCACGCCCTCGGCCAACCGGTGGTGGCGGGCATAGACATTATCGAGCCCCTCTTCGAAAAGCATATCGAGGCTTTCCTTGAGGCCGAAGATCAGCTGCAGCGGCGGGGTATAGGGGAAGCCGCCGGTCGCGTTGGCCTTCATCATGTCGCGGAAATCAAAGAAGGTGCGCGGCAGCTTGGCCGTTTCCATCGCGGCAAGCGCCTTGGGGCTGACGGCAAGGATCGCCATGCCGGTGGTCAACATAAAGCCCTTCTGCGAGCCGGAGACACAGATATCGACGCCCCAGTCGTCCATCTTGAAGGGGACAGAGGCGAGCGAGGAGACCGCATCGACCATCAAAAGCGCGGGGTGGCCAGCGGCGTTCATCGCGCGGCGGACGGCACCGATATCGGAAAGAACGCCGGTCGCGGTCTCGTTATGCGTGACCATGACCGACTTGATGGCGTGAGTGGTGTCGGCCTTCAAAACCTTTTCAAACTCGGCCGCCGGCGCGCCGGTGCCCCAGTCGCACTCGATGATCTGGACATCGAGGCCGTGGCGCTGGCAGAGATCGATCCAGCGGTGCGAGAACATCCCGTAGCGCGCGATCAAGACCTTGTCGCCCGGCGAGAGCGTGTTGGTCACAGCCGCCTCCCAGCCGCCGGTGCCCGAGGCGGGGAAGGTGATAATCTGGCCGTCCTTGGTGCCGAAGACCTTCTTCGATTGCTCGAGCACGGGGCGCAGCGTCTCGACGAAATCCGGCGCGCGGTGATCGCGGGTCTGCATCATCATCGCCCGGCGCAGGCGGTCGGGGATATTGGTCGGGCCGGGGATGAAAACCGGGTTCTGATCGGACATGGGGGCGGTCTCCTAGCGTGAGTGGTGCTGCATCATTGCGCAGCGGACCCCAGCATGCAATTTTTTCAAAAACATTTTTCAAAATCAAAACTATCATCGTAGTTATTTGTTATTACTGGAAATTACTGTTTTCACTATGAATGGTATACAATTGTATTGAAAATATTTTTCATTTTCATAGTCTGGCGACGACCGGTTTTGGAGATTTCCCCATGCAAACCCGCAGCCGTGGCCGCCCGAAATCGGCCTTCACCGAATCCACCGCCCCCGCCATGCAGGCGCTCGACCGTGCGCTGGCGGTTCTGACCCATCTGGCGCAGTCCGAAAGCGCGACGCTCAGCGATATCTCCGCAGCCCTCGACATCCCCGCCCCGACGACCCACCGTATTCTGACGACCCTTCAGGGGCGCGGCTATGCGGCGATGAACGAGGCAAGCCAGACATGGTCGGTCGGGATCGAGGCCTACCGGACCGGCGCGAGCTATCTCAAACGCACCAACCTCCTTGATGTGTCGCGCCCCGTCATGCGGCGGCTCATGGAGCAGACCGGCGAAACGGCCAACCTCGCGGTGCAGGACGGGACCGAGGTCGTCTTTGTCGGCCAGGTCGAGACCCTCAACCCGATCCGCGCATTCTTCAACCCCGGCACCCGCACGGCGATGCACGCCTCCGGCACCGGCAAGGCGATCCTCGCCTCGCTCGATCCCGCCCGCCTGCGCACCCTCCTCGGCCGCGCCGAGCTCACCGCCTTTACCGACCGGACGCTCTCCAGCACCGCCGCCCTCGAGGCCGATCTCGATATCACCCGCGACCGCGGCTGGTCCTTCGACCGTGAGGAGCGTTTCGGAGGCATGTCCTGCATCGGCGCGGCGATCCGCGATGCGCGCGGCGAGGTTGTGGCGGGCGTGTCCATCTCGGGCCCGTCGATCCGTTTTGCCGAGGGAAGGATCGAAGCCTTTGGGCGGCTCGTGGCCGAAGCGGCGTTGGAAATCAGCCGAGGGATCGGCGGCGCGAGCTAGGCCCATGTGCCGGTCATTTTGATTGGCAAGCGGGACGAAAATCTCCAGACTGGCGTAAGCCTGCTTGCATGTTCTCGGGGTCAGGAATGACCAATACTCAATCGCCTTTGCTCGATCATTGCCCGCCCACCCTTCCGGCTGCGGCCTATTACGATGCCGATTGGTATGGACGCGAGCAACGCGGGATCTGGCAGCGCGAATGGGTCTACGCCGGGCGCCTCAACGATCTGCCGAAAGGCAAGATGCGCCCCCTGACCGTGGGCGGCGCCGGCGTGATCCTCTGCCGCTCGTCCGAGGGCGAGGTTACCGCCTATCACAACACTTGCCGCCACCGTGGCTCCGAGCTCTGCCGCGCCGAGCAGCCCTTGGGCAAGACGATCCGCTGCCCCTATCACGCATGGTCCTATGCCGCAGCGGATGGGCGGCTCCTTTCGACCGCACACGCGACCCCAACCGAAGATTTCGTCAAAGCCGAAAACGGCCTCTTTCCGGTCGCCGTAACCCTTTGGAACGGCTTCATTTTCCTGAACATCGCTGAAAACCCTGTGCCGTTTGCGCCCGACCTTGGCCTTGCCGCCTATGACAACTGGCCGATGGCCGATCTCGTCACCGGCCACCGCGTGGAGCGGGAACTTGCCTGCAACTGGAAGGTCTTTTGGGAGAACTACAACGAATGCCTGCACTGCCCCGGCATTCATCCCGAGCTCTGCGATCTTGTGCCGGTCTACCGCGAAGGCATCATGTCCGAGCCCGAGCGCCCCGGCTGGACCCCCGGAGCCCAGACCGGCCACGCGCTCAAGGAAGGTGCGATGACATGGACGCTCGATGGCCAGCCCTGCGGCCCCACTTTCCCCAA
>JAHEBR010000227.1 GCA_024642185.1 Marivivens sp.
GGGCCTGACAAGCATCGGCCATGTCAGTGATCAGCGCCCTTCGCACCACCGCCCGCCCTTCGGCGGCCTTTGTCATCATCGGCCTCTACTGGGGCACGATGGCGGCGCATTATCCGGTGTTTAAAGCCCGGCTCGGGGTTGATGACGCGACCTTCGGGCTTCTTCTGCTCGGTTCGGCCTTGGGGCTTGTCTCGTCCATGTGGCTCGCCCCGAGGATCGACAGGGCGCTGGGCGCACGGGCGATGCAGGTCGCGGCGCTGGCGTTCGTGGCGGTCTTCATCCTGCCGACACTGGCGACAACGCCCGTTGGCTTTGCCCTGTCGATGCTGGCCTTGGGCAGCGCCTCGGGCCTTCTCGATGTGGTGATGAATGCGCGGGTGAGCGAGTTGGAGGCCCTGCATCGCCGCCCCCTGATGAACGCCAGCCACGCGATGTTTTCGCTGGCCTATGCGGTTGCCGCGGTTTTCGCTGGCGTCATGCGGGAAGGTCGGGTTGATCCGACCTTGACCTTTGGCCTCATCGCCCTTGCCTGCCTTGGCATCGCGCTCTGGCTGCGGATGGCGCCGGTTCGGAGCGAGGGCGACGAGCACCACGCCAGCAGTGACTATCCCCTCGTGCCTATCCTGATTTGCGGCGGGATCGTTCTGGTGGCCTTCATGTCGGAGGCCACTGTCGAGGCCTGGTCGGCCTTGCACGTCGAGCGGACGCTCAATGGCGGGGCGGTTCAGGGCGCGCTTGGCCCCGCGATGCTGGGCGCGACGATGGCCTTCGGGCGGTTCTCGGGGCAGATGGTGTCAGAGCGGCTGCGCGACGTGACGGTCATCCTCTTCGCCGCGATCCTTTCGGCAAGCGGCGCGCTCATTGCCGCCGCCGCGCCGACGCCTGCAATTGCCTATCTGGGCTTTGGTATCCTCGGCCTCGGCGTCTCGGTGATCGGCCCGATCGGCTTTGCGATCGTTGGCCGCCTTGTGCCGGGGCGGATGCGGACCGAGGCGATCAGCCGGGTTGCCGTAATGGGCTTTTCCGGATTCTTCCTCGCGCCGGTCCTGATGGGGCAGGTCAGCCAGTTGTTCGGCCTGCGAATTGCCTTCGCAGCCGTCGCTGGCCTTCTGCTTCTTGCCGTACCGCTTGCCCTCGCCGCCAGCCGCCTTGAGGCGCGGCGCTAGCTACTGCCAGACGCCCTCAAAACCCTGCGGCACCAGAAGGACATCGCGGTCGAGCGTTGTCACATCCCGCCGCCCGCAGAGCGCCATCGAGATATCCAGCTCGCGCTGCAAGACCTCAAGCGTCTTTGACACACCCGCCTCGCCCATCGCGCCAAGCCCGTGCAGATAGGCGCGGCCGATCATCGTGCCTTTCGCACCCATGGCGAGGGCCTTGAGAATGTCCTGCCCCGAGCGGATGCCGCTATCGAGCCAGACCTCGGTCTGATCCCCAACCGCCTCGTCAATCGCCGGAAGCGCGCGGATCGACGAGATCGCCCCGTCAAGCTGCCGCCCGCCGTGGTTTGACACCACAATCGCATCGGCGCCGATCGCGACCGCTTTCTTGGCGTCCTCGACATCGAGAATGCCCTTGAGGATCACCTTGCCGCCCCACTTTTCCTTCAGCTTGGCGACCATGCTCCAATCGAGCTTGGGCTCGAACTGTTCATGGGTCCAGGTGTTGAGCGAGCTGAGGTTCGTCACCGTTTTCGCATGGCCCGCGATATTGCGGAAGGTGTATTTGCCCGAGGCCGCGATGCCCAAGGTCCAGCGCCATTTGGTGCCGTAGTCCCAGATCATGCGCGGGGTCAGTTTAGGCGGAGCGCTGAGCTTGTTCTTCAGGTCCTTGTGCCGTTGACCAAGGATCTGAAGATCGAGCGTGATGACAAGCGCCGAGACGCCCGCGTTCTTGGCCCTCTGGATCAGGTTGTCGACATACTCCTCGTCGCGCATGACGTAGAGTTGAAACCAGAAGGGCTCCTTGGTCTGCGCCCGCACATCCTCGATCGAGCAGATCGACATGGTTGAAAGCGTGAAGGGCACGCCAAACTTCTCGGCGGCGCGGGCGGCCTTGATCTCGCCATTGGCGTTTTGCATCCCGCACATCCCCACAGGGGCCAGTGCCACCGGCAGGTTGACCGGCTGGCCGAGCATCGTGCTTGCCGTGGTGCGGTTCGACATATCGACAGCCACGCGCTGGCGCAGGCGGATCTGTTCGAAATCGGTGGTGTTCTCGCGGAAGGTTTGTTCGGTCCAGCTGCCGGATTCTGCATAGTCATAGAACATCTTGGGCGTCCGCCGCTTATGCAGGCGCTTGAGATCGTAGATGTTGGTAATGACGGGCATATCGGCCTCCGAATGGCTCAAATTGGTTAGGTTCCCCTACCAATAGGAGGGGATTCAGGCAAGGGGGCGCGTCTATCTGGCGCGGAGGAAGCTTGCACCTCTTTGCCCTGCACCGTAAGAGCGCCCAGAACGCTGCCGGAGGGTATGAGATGGGTTTCAAAATGGGGATCGTGGGTCTGCCGAATGTCGGCAAGTCGACCCTCTTCAACGCGCTGACCAAAACGGCGGCAGCGCAGGCGGCCAATTTCCCGTTCTGCACCATCGAGCCCAACGTGGGCGAGGTCGCGGTGCCCGATGCCCGCCTCGACAAGCTTGCCGAAATCGCCGGATCGAAGCAGATCATCCCGACCCGGATGACCTTTGTCGATATCGCGGGCCTCGTGAAAGGCGCGTCCAAGGGCGAGGGCCTCGGCAACCAGTTCCTCGCCAATATCCGCGAATGCGATGCCATCGCCCATGTGCTGCGTTGCTTTGAAGATGACGACATCACCCACGTCGAGGGCCGTGTCGATCCGGTTCAGGATGCCGAGACCATCGAGACCGAGCTGATGCTGGCCGATCTCGAGTCGGTCGAGCGGCGGTTGCAGAACCTCTCGCGCAAGGTGCGCGGCGGCGACAAGGAGGCGGTCGAGCAGGAGCGCCTCTTGAAAGCCGCCCAAGCCGCTCTGGAAGAGGGCCGCCCGGCCCGGACTGTTCCGGTATCGGACGAGGATCGCAAATCCTGGCGGATGCTGCAGCTTCTGACGGCCAAGCCCGTGCTTTATGTTTGCAACGTCGAAGAGGCCTCGGCCGCCTCGGGCAATTCCCAGTCCGCCCGCGTGGCCGAAATGGCCGCCGCGCAAGGCAATTCGCACGTCGTGATTTCGGCCCGCATCGAGGAAGAGATCAGCCAGCTTGAGCCAGACGAGGCCGAGATGTTCCTCGAGGAGATGGGCCTCGAAGAGGCCGGCCTCGATCGCCTGATCCGCGCGGGCTATGCGCTTTTGCACCTTCAGACCTATTTCACCGTCGGCCCCAAAGAGGCCCGCGCCTGGACCATCAAGGAAGGCACCGCTGCGCCCGCCGCCGCCGGCGTCATCCACGGCGATTTCGAACGCGGCTTCATCCGCGCCGAGACCATCGCCTATGACGACTATGTGGCCCTCGGCGGCGAGGGCGGCGCCAAGGAAGCCGGCAAGATGCGGGCGGAAGGCAAGACCTATGTCGTTAAAGACGGCGACGTGATGCACTTCTTGTTCAATACCTGAGCGCCCAAGGCCACCCGCCCAGGCGCGCTGCGAACAAGCCCGGACTCTTTGCGATTTTTGGCGGCTTTCCCCCCTTGCCCCCCTGCGAGCCTGCCGCTAAACGGGTCGGCGGAGCTGTGGCCGAGTGGTCGAAGGCACGCCCCTGCTAAGGGCGCAGGCGGGAAACCGTCTCGAGGGTTCGAATCCCTTCGGCTCCGCCACCGACCCCTGTCTCT
>JAHEBR010000032.1 GCA_024642185.1 Marivivens sp.
GACGATCTCGGCCTTCATCTGGCAAGAGCGGCGAACGGCATGGTTGCGCTTGTCGATATCGCCCGCGGCCATAGCGGGGCCGTTGACCTCGAGCCATTCGAAGAACGCGGCATCCCCCAAAAGCCCGTATTTCACCACCTCGCCATAGCCAGCAAGGAAATCGCGGGGCGGCAGGGTCGCCAGAAGGCCGGTGTCGGCAAGCACAAGGGTTGGCTGGTGGAAGGCGCCGACAAGGTTCTTGCCTTGGGCGGTGTTGATCCCCGTCTTGCCGCCCACCGAACTATCCACCTGCGCCAGAAGCGTCGTCGGGATCTGCACAAACCGCACGCCACGGCGGACGACGGCAGCGGCAAAGCCCACGAGATCACCGATCACGCCCCCGCCAAGGGCGATCACAAGATCGCTGCGCTCGATTTTCTCGGTCAGGATCCATTCGACCGCGCGGGAAAACTGCGCCCAGCCTTTGGTCGCCTCCCCCGCTGGCAGCGCCAGCGCACTGTGCGCGATCCCTGCGGCATCGAGCGAGGCCTGCAGTGCGCCGAGATGCAGCCCCGCCACCGTCTCGTCGGTGATGATCGCCACGCGCTTGCGGCGCAGGAAGGGCGCGATGTGCTGGCCCGCCTCGCGTAGAAGCCCTGCCCCGATCAGGATGTCATAGGCGCGACCGGGAAGATCGACGTGCACGGTCTCGTGGGTCATGCTCTCTCCAGAATGTCGGGGCGGCGCAGGAGGGCCTCGATCACCTTGGCGGTGGTCTCGTCGATCGAATACTGCGGCAGGGTATGCACCTTGAGGTCGGCCATCGCATAGAAGGGCTCGCGCTTTTCACAAAGCTCGGCGAGGGTCTTTTTCGGATCGGCCGTTCGCAGCAGGGGGCGCGTTTCCTTGTGGCGCACCCGATCCCAGAGAAGATCGAGCTCGGCACAGAGCCAGACCGAAACGCCCTGCGCCGAGATGGCCGAACGGTTGCGCTCGGCCAGAAAGGCGCCGCCGCCGGTCGACAGGACACAAGGGTTTCCGGCCAGAAGGCGTTCGATGACTTCCGATTCACGGGCGCGGAAGAAGGGCTCGCCATCGCGGGCAAAGATCTCGGCGATCGTCGCGTTGGCGGCACGCTCGATCTCTGCATCTGAATCGAGAAGCGGCACGCCAAGCCTCACCGCCAGGGCCCTGCCAACGGCCGTCTTGCCCGCGCCCATCATGCCCACGAGCACGACGGTCTTGTGCAAAACAAACTTCTCCGCTGCAGCCCGCTCCGGGCTGGCCGCCTGTGGCGTCGCACTCATTTCTTTTCCCTCAAGCAACCGCAATCGGCGCGCAGCCGCCCAGTCAAAACTTTCTCTACTGAATGGCGTGATCTTGCGGGAAATGCCAGTTATAAAGATGCGCAAAGCGGTCAAAGCCGCACCGGGCAGAAGAGGCAAGGATGCCGCTATGATATGGCGACTGATCAAGTTCTTGGTGGTTTTGGTGGTTATCGGGGCCATTGGCCTTGTGGCCTATGCCTATGTGGGGCCCCTCTTCTTCAGCGGCGATTTCGCCGCTCCGACGGAAGAAATCACCCAGCCTGTCGCGCTTGAGAGCAACTGATGCCGAAGGGCGTGGTTGCACTGGTTGCTCTGCTCATGGTTTCGGGCGTTGCGGTCGCGCAGGAAAACCCGGGTCAACCGCTGTCGGCCATCGACTGGCTTTCGCGCAGCGTTGAAACGCCCATGTTCGATGCGGGGCTTGTCCCTGTCGATCCCCTGAACGGCGGGCTTACGGTTCGCAGGCTTGAAGAGCCGGGGGCGGTCGCGGTCCTTCTGCCTTCCATTTCGGTCTCGACAATTGACACCGCATCGCCTGACGTTGTGGGTCTGCTGCCCTCTGCCATTACCGGGTTTCCGCGCACCTTATGGTCGAGCAGCAATGAAGAAGTTCTGACGAAGCTCGTCTCCGAGGTTCCGGTCAATCTTCTTCCCGGCCTTCGCGACCTCTATCTGCGGCTTCTCTTGGCTGAGGCGGACGCGCCGATTGGCGCAGGCCCTGAAGGCAACCTTTTTCTGGCGCGGGTTGACCGGCTATTGGATCTCGGCGCGATTGATCAGGCCAACGCCCTTCTCGAGGCCGCCGACCCGACGACCCCCGATCAGTTCCGCCGCTGGTTCGACGTGGCGCTCCTCCTAGGCACCGAGGATTTCGCCTGCGCCGTGATGCGCGACAAGCCGGACGTGGCGCCGACCTATCTTGGCCGCATCTTCTGTATGGCGCGGGGGGGTGATTGGCATACTGCTGCGCTGATCCTTAACACAGGCCGCGCCCTGGGTGACATCACTGACGAGGAGGATGCCCTCCTCTCCCGGTTTCTTGATCCTGATCTCTATGCCGGCGAACCGCCGCTTCCGATCCCGTCGCGCGTCAGCCCACTGATCTTTCGGATGCGAGAAGCGATTGGCGAGGGCGTTCCGACCTCGATGCTGCCTCTCGCATTCGCCCACGCCGATCTGCGGGAAACCGCCGGTTGGCGGGCCCAGCTTGAAGCCGCGGAACGCCTGGCGCGGAACGGGGCTGTGAACGAGAACCTCCTTCAGGCCCTCTATACGGCCCACACTCCGGCGGCCTCTGGGGGGGTCTGGGATCGCGCATCGGCCTTTCAGGCCTTCGACGCCGCGCTGCGAAGCCGCAACACTGAGGCGATTGCGGCCACGCTACCTGCCGCTTGGACAGCGATGCGTATGGCCCGCACCGAGGTGGGTTTTGCCCGTCTTTACGGACGCGATCTGGCGGGCCTGCCGTTGCAAGGGGAAACTTCGCGACTTGCGTTTCTGATCGGACTTTTGTCGCAGGACTCAACCCAGATCGCGACGATGCGACAGCCGACCAATGAGACAGAAGCCTTCCTTAGGCACCTGGCCCTGGGTGATTTGACGACGACACAAGGCCAGACGCTTCGCACCGCCGCGATCGCGGCTGGATTTGACGGGGCGGCCCCGCCAGACGCGCTGGCGGCGCCTCTGGCCGAGGGCAAGACCGGTGAGGCGCTTCTGCGCGGCATCCGGCTGCTGGCAGAGGGCTCGATCGGTGATCCTTCCCTCGTCAGTCAGGGCCTGCGCCTTCTCCGGGCGATGGGGCTTGAGACTGACGCGCGGCGCATTGCGCTGCAATACCTCATCCTCGAGAGACCCTTGTGAGCGGCCCCGCCCGTCAATCCGACTGGATCGCGGGCTTTCTTGCCGCCCAAGCCGCCGAGCTCAACGCCGCGAAGAACACGCTTTTGAGTTATGGACGCGATCTGAGCGATTTCTCGGATTGGCTGGCCCGAAAGGGATCGGATTTTGCGGTGGTCTCGCAGGAGACCATCGAAGCCTATCTCATCGCCTGCGAGGCGGAAGGCCTTGCCAAATCGACCCGCGCCCGCAGGCTTTCGTCGATCAAACAGCTCTTTCGGTTTGCTTTTGACGAGGGCTGGCGCGACACAAATCCAGCTTTGAAGATCAAAGGGCCAGGGCGGAACCAAAGCCTCCCAAAGACCCTTTCGATAGCCGAGGTGGATCGCCTGTTAGAGGCCGCTCGCAGCGAGGGGCGCGAAACCTGCCGCAATACCTGTCTAATGGAGCTTCTATACGCCACGGGGATGCGCGTGAGCGAGCTTGTGGGCCTGCCGGTCGCCGCCGCCCGCGGCAATCCCAAGATGCTTTTGGTGCTCGGCAAAGGCGGAAAAGAACGATTGGTTCCCCTCTCGGGCCCTGCGCGCGAGGCTTTGGCGCTTTGGCTCAAGGTGCGCGACGAGGCGGAAGCTGGGACGACGCGGCGGGGAATTCCGCCTTCGCGTTTTCTCTTTCCATCGTCGGGCAAAGAGGGCCACCTGACGCGCCATCATTTCTATGTCCTCATCAAGAACCTGTCTGTCGCCGCCGGAGTATCTCCGTCAAAGGTTACCCCCCACACTCTGCGCCACGCCTTCGCCACCCACCTTCTGGCCGGTGGCGCCGATCTGCGGGCGATCCAGACAATGCTCGGCCACGCAGATATCGCCACCACGGAAATCTATACCCACGTCCTTGAAGAGCGCCTCCGCGATCTGGTGATCGACCATCATCCGCTGGCGGGCGGCGCTTCGAAGACATCGGCCAAGCCTTGATGAAACGGGGATAAATCCCCATAACAAGGGCGACCAACCCTGAAAGTCTGAAATGTCCGCCCCTGCTCTCGATGCTGCGTTCTGGATCACCGCCGCGGCTATCTTTGTTCTTCTGATCCTCTCGGCCTTCTTTTCGGGCTCGGAAACCGCGCTGACCGCCTCGTCGCGCGGCAAGCTGCGCACCGCCGCCGATAGGGGCTCGCGCGGGGCGGCCAAGGCGCTCAAGGTCACGGACGACAGCGAGCGGCTGATCGGCTCGATCCTTCTGGGCAACAACGTGGTCAACATCCTCGCCACCTCGCTGGCCACCGCCCTTCTCACCAAGCTCTTCGGCCAGAACGGCGTGGCCTATGCAACGCTGGCCATGACGGCGCTTGTGCTGATCTTTTCCGAGGTCTTGCCCAAGACCTATGCGATCACCAATCCCGAAACGGTCGCGGCGCGGGTCTCGGGCCCGATCTATTGGGTCACGCTGATCCTGTCGCCCGTCGTGAGCGCGGTGCGTGCCTTTGTGCGGCTGATCCTTTGGCTGGTGGGCGTCAAGACCGACCCCGACAGCCATATCCTTGCCGTGCGCGAGGAAATCGCCGGTGCGCTGCAGCTCGGCCATTCCGAAGGCATTGTCGAGAAGGAAGACCGCGACCGCATCCTCGGCGCGCTCGACCTTGGCGAGCGGATGATCGAAGAGGTGATGACCCACCGCTCCTCGATCGAGATGATCGACGCCAATCTGCCGGCCGAAGAGATCATGGCCCGCTGTCTGGAAAGCGCCTACACCCGCCTGCCCCTCTACAAGGGCGATCAGGACAATATCGTTGGCGTGATCCACGCCAAGGACCTCTTGCGCGAATGCACAAGTTGTTGGCCAATGGGGTGATCGACCGCGAAGAGCTTGAGAAATTTGACATTCTCTCGGTGGCGATGCCGCCCTACTTCGTGCCGGAAACCACGACCCTCGACGACCAGATGCGCGCCTTCCTCAAGCGCAAATCGCATTTTGCCCTCGTGGTCGACGAATACGGCGGGATTCAGGGCCTTGTGACGCTGGAAGACATCCTCGAAGAGATCGTGGGCGAGATCGCCGACGAGTTCGACATCGAGGAAGAAAGCCAGATCGAGCGAGCTGCCGATGGGTCCTATATCGTCGATGGCGCGATGACGCTGCGTGACCTCAATCGCGCGCACGATTGGGCTTTGCCCGATGAAGAGGCCAATACGGTCGCCGGCCTTGTGATCCACGAAGCGCAGACCATCCCGACCGTGGGCCAGGTCTTTACCTTCTACGGTTTCCGCTTCGAGGTTTTGGCGAAAGACCAAAACCGTATTTCGAGCCTAAAGGTCCGCAAGCTTTAGGGCGGGCCGCTAGCGCGATTTGAACATACTGCCGAGGATGCCGCGGATGATCCGGCGTCCGGTCGTGCCTTTCATCTCCTTGACGAAGGCTGTCGCCAGCGCATCGGCGAGGCCTTCGTCCTTGGCACCAACCGTCCGCGATGACCGCTTGACGCTTCCGCCATAGCGCCGCGCGGCGGTAAACTCCCGGGTCTCGTTTGCAGCCTCGGCCTCTTCGGCCGCGGCATTTGCCTTGCGGGCCAGCATTTCCGCCGCTGAATCGCGATTGAGCCGCTGATCGTATTTGCCCGCCACCGGAGAGGCAGCCATCAGTGCCGCCCGCGTGGCGGGGTCGATCGGGCCAAGCTGGGAGGACGGCGGCCGGATCAGCGTCCGCTCCACGATCCCCGGCACGCCCTTGGCATCGAGCATCGAGGTCACCGCCTCGCCCGTTCCCACCTGCATGATCGCCTCGGCCGTATCGAACCGCGGGTTGGGGCGATAGGTGGCTGAGGCCTGACGCAGCGCCTTCTGGTCGTTGGCGGTAAAGGCCCGCAGAGCGTGTTGGACCCGATTGCCCAACTGGCCCAACACATCCTCCGGCACATCCGCCGGATTTTGCGTGACGAAAAACACGCCAACCCCCTTGGAGCGGATCAACCGCGCCACCTGCTCGACCTTGTCGACAAGCGCCTTGGGGGCATCGTCGAACAAGAGGTGCGCCTCGTCGAAGAAGAACACAAGCTTGGGCTTGTCGGGATTGCCGACCTCGGGAAGCTCTTCGAAAAGCTCGCTCAAAAGCCACAATAAGAAGGTCGCGTAAAGGCGCGGCGAGGCCATCAACTGGTCGGCGGCGAGGATGTTGATCCGGCCGCGACCATCTGCATCGACCCCCATCAGATCGGCCAGATCAAGGGCCGGTTCGCCAAAAAGCTTGGCGCCGCCTTGGTTTTCCAGCACCAGAAGCTGCCGCTGGATCGCCCCGACCGAGGCTGCCGCCACATTGCCATAGCGGAGAGACAGGTCCTTGGCGTTTTGCCCGACCCAGACCAGCAGCGCTTGCAAGTCCTCAAGATCCAGAAGCGGCCAGCCCTGCTCGTCGGCCACGCGGAAGGCCACGTTGAGCACGCCCTCCTGAACCTCGCTCAACTCGAGCAGACGGCTCAGAAGCAGCGGCCCCATCTCGGCCACGGTGGCGCGGATCGGATGGCCCTGCGCGCCGAAGAGATCCCAGAATGTCACGGGGAAAGCCGAGTAGGCCAGATCAAGCCCGATCGTCGCCGCGCGCTTCATGAAGGCCTCATGCAGCTTGAAATCGCTGCGGCCCGAGGCACCAAGCCCCGACAGATCGCCTTTCACATCGGCCAGGAACACCGGGACACCCGCCTGCGAGAGCCCTTCGGCGAGGATTTGCAGCGTCACCGTCTTTCCGGTGCCCGTCGCCCCGGCAATCAGCCCGTGCCGGTTGGCATAGTTGAGAAGAAGGTTCTGCGGCTCGGCATAGCCTTCGCCGCCGCCGCCAAGAAAGATCGTCGCGCTCATATCTCGCCCCAAATGTCATTCACCGCAAAAGCGTTCGGGACAAGGATACATCGTTAACACTTGGATGCTAGATGGAAGAGGCCGGCCATGTCCTCTTTGCCGGCAACCTCCCTGTTGAACTGGCCGTGCCTTCGCGCACGGCCTTTTTTTGCCCCGCCCGCAGGGTTCTTTTTGCTCACCAAGCCGTGAGAATCCGGGTTGACCCACCCTTTTTCATTTCGTAGCGTCCTGCCAATTAGTCGGCCAAGTTCGACAGGGAGAGTTGGGAAAAGGGATCGCTTTCGGTCCCTTTTTTCATTTGGCGTCGAGGGTTTGCGGCCGCGACAGCGGCAAAACCATGCCGATCGAACCTCCAATACCCCCCTGACTTCCCTAGCGAGACAGTGTAGACCCCTATCCAAAGAAACCCAGACGGGAATACATCCATGAAAAAGCGCTTTTCACTTATCGCCGCCCTTGCCTTCGCAGCCTTGGTCGGACCTGTTCATGCGCAGGAGGCATCGAACGCTGCAGCCGGCCTCGATATGGGGCAAGTCGATGGAGAAATGCCCGCGGGTGCGCCTTATATCAAAGAACAGTTCGGCGATTGGGCGCTGCGCTGCCTGAATAATCCCGAAGGCGATGACCCCTGCCAACTCTATCAGCTGCTGATGGACGGCGAGGGCAATTCCGTGGCCGAGATCAGCATGTTCCTCCTCCCCGAAGGTGGGCAGGCCGCAGCCGGAGCGACGATCATGACGCCGCTTGGAACGCTTCTGACCGAAGGCCTGATGATCAGCGTCGATGGCGCCTCGCCCCGCCGCTACGTCTATACCTTCTGCAACGTCAACGGCTGCGCCGCCCGCATTGGCTTTACCGCCGAAGAGCTGGCCCAGCTTAAAGGCGGCACCAGCGCAGTGGTTCGGCTCGTGTCGATCGCTAATCCGGGCCAGCCGGTCATGCTGGATATGTCGCTCAAAGGCTTTACCATCGGCATCGAGAGCCCGCAGGTGCAGGGCGCGGCCAACTGATCTAGCCCGAATAGCGCCTCAACGCGATCACCGCGTTGAGGCCCCCAAAGGCAAAGGCGTTGGACAGGGCCACCTCGACCTTGGCCTCGCGCGCCTCATTCGGAACCACGTCCAGCGCACATTCGGGATCGGGCGTTTCATAGCCGATGGTCGGTGGGATCACACCGTCGCGAAGCGCCATTATACAGGCCAAAAGCTCGACCGCGCCTGTGCCGCCGATCAGATGGCCATGCATGGATTTCGTCGACGAGATCATCAAATTATTCGTGTGGGATCCGAATACCTCGGCCACCGCGGCGCACTCGGTCCGGTCATTGGCCGCAGTCCCGGTCCCATGTGCGTTGATATAGCCGACCTCGGTCAAGGCAATGCCCGCATCTCTGAGCGCTCCTGCAATCGCCCGCGCCGCCCCTTCCTGCGACGGCAAAACGATATCGGATGCGTCCGAGGTCATGGCGAAGCCTATGACTTCGGCCAATATCTCAGCGCCACGCGCCATGGCGGCTTCACGTTCTTCGAAGACAAAGACCCCAGCCCCCTCGCCCTGCACCATCCCGCTGCGATTGGCACTAAACGGACGGCAGGCATCCTGCGCCATGACCCGCAGGCCTTCCCAAGCCTTGATCCCGCCAAAGCACAGCATCGATTCCGATCCGCCGGTCAGCATCGCATCGCAAAGGCCCGAGCGGATCATCTGAAAGGCAAGGCCCATCGCATGGTTGGAAGAGGCGCAGGCGGTGGACACGGTGAACGATGGCCCCCGCAGGTTCCATTCCATTGATATCTGGCTCGCGGCGGCGTTGCTCATCAGCTTGGGAACGATGAACGGGTGAACCCGGTTCTTCCCCTCTTCATAGACCGCGCGGTAATTCTCGTCCTGCGTCGTCAGGCCGCCCCCTGAGGTTCCAAGGACAACGCCCGCGCGATCGGCAAGTGCGCCGCCGGTTTCCAGCCCGGACTGGTGCATCGCTTGCCGCGCTGCGATCATCGCAAATTGAGTAAATCGATCGTAGAGCGTGATCTGCCGGCGATTGAAATGTGTGGTTTCGTCGAAGCCGCGAACCTGAGCTCCTATCTTCACGGAAAGCCTGTCGATATCGCGGATGTCGAGCGGTCCGATGCCACAGCGCCCTTCGCGAAAAGCCTTGTAGGTGCCGTCAACATCATGGGCGAGCGCGTTGATCGTCCCTGCCCCGGTTATGACTACACGTCTCATGCCCTGTCACGCACCAAGCCTTCCACCGCCGCAATGATCGCCGCGACCGAGGAGATATCGAACGCGCCTGCACTTGGCTCATTCGCATTGAAAGGCACCGAAATATCAAAGGTCTCTTCGATGGCGAAGATGCTTTCCACAAGGCCAAGGCTATCAATGCCGAGATCATCGAGTGAATAGTCGAGCCTGATATCCGACGGGTTTGTCACGGCTTGCGCGGCAATGATCTCGATGACTTTGGCCTTGATGTCCATGGTCGATCTCCCAATTTTGACGGAGGCCTCAGTCGCTCTTGTCAACCTTTTGGATCATTTTTGCCTTGGCAGCAGCGTCCTTCAAGATGCGCGGCAGCCGGCGCATGGCCTTGTAGATCTCGATATGGGTCGCAATCGGCACGGCCGGATAGCCCATCATGATCCGCCGGGGCGGGACGTTGGAGAGCGCGATGGTCGCGCCGGTCAGAACCACATCGTCGCCGATGGTTATGTTGTCGGCCACACCGGTTTTGCCGCCCAGAACGACCCGATCCCCCAAAACTGCAGACCCGGCTATCGCGGATTGGGCAGAGATAAGGCAATCCCCGCCGATGATTACATTATGGCCGACTTGCACAAGATTATCGATCTTCGTGCCAGATCCGATCCGTGTAGGCCGGATCGTTCCGGCATCGATGGTGCTATTCGCGCCAATCTCGACATCATCGCCGATCTCGACCCCCCCTAGGGAATGGATGCGATGCCAGGTGGCGTCCTGCGGGACCACAATCTCGGCATTTCCAAGATCACGACGGGCGCGCTCGACGTTGCTTTCGGCCTCAGAAACAAACGAAAATCCGTCTGCCCCGATGACCACATTGGGATGAAGAATTGCGCGGGCACCTATGCGGACTTTACGGCGTAGTCTTACCCCGTCGAGCACAAGACAATCGGGGCCGATCACGACGCCCGGCGCAATCGACGAATGCGCCCCGATACGGCTTCCCGCGCCAATCTTGGCGCCGGAACCGATCACGACGAAGGGGCCGATCCCCACATCGTCGCCTATTTCGGCATCTGGCGCGACAACGGCACTGGGATGGACACCCGCGCCACCGATCTTTTGGTCGTCAAGGAACCTGGTCAGGCGCGCCATCGCAAGACGGGCACGCGGCACGACGATCGCCGCCTCCAGTCCAAGCGCCTGCCAATCGGCTCCGGACCAGACAACGGCGGCGCGGGCGCGGCCCTCCTTGAGCGCTGGGCCATAGGCGGGGCTCATGGCAAGTGCCAGATCGTCCGGTCCAGCGGTTGCGGGCTCGCAGGCTGTCTGGATCACACGCGCGGTATCCCCGAAGGCTTCCGCCCCCAGCGCCTTGGCAATATCTGCAATCCTGTGGCCCATTGGTGCCCCCTGCTCTCTCAGGGATTTAGCCCCGAACAGCCCGCACCGCCACCCCTTCTCGCGCCAGCGCGTCCCAAATCTTTGCATCCCGACCATAGATGTCGCGGCGGAATTCGATGCCACCTGCCGCCGTCGTGAAGGCGGTGCGATAGTCGATATGGACCGGCACCGGCTGTTCAAGCCGCACCTCGATCTCGTCACCGAGCGCCTGCATCGACGCGTAGTAGCTGATCGGATCCGAGACCTGCTTGGCCAGAAGCGCATAGGCAAACTCGCGCGGGTCATCGAGCCGGATGCAGCCATGGCTAAACGCGCGGACCTCTTTGACGAAAAGGCTTTGGGACGGGGTATCGTGCAAATAGATGTTGTAGGGGTTGGGGAACATGAACTTCACCTCGCCCAAAGCATTGCCCTGACTGGGCGGCTCGCGCATCCCAAACGGAAATGTCATCTCGTTGAAGGCTGAAAAATCGGTGCCAAGCCGCTCGACGATGGATCCGTCCTCGCGCGTGATCTCCAGATTGTCGACAGCCAGAGGATCCGCTTGGAGGAGCGGCAGATATTCGTTGACGATGATCGAACGCGGCACATACCAGCCCGGGTTCAGCACCAAATATTCCATCCGGTCAGAGAATTCCGGGCTGCGCTGATCCTCGATATTTGCGCCAACCACCGATCTCGTCACGAAGGTGACCTCTCCGTTATCAACGATCTTGGCGGTGAAATCCGTCAGATTGACCCATATGTGTCGATCCCCGAGGGGCTGATTGTTCCAACGTTCCCGCTCCATCGCGACAAAAACCGACTGAAGGCGCGCGGCGGCGGTCACGTTTACCTCGCCCAAGGTGCCCTGCCCGGCAATTCCGTCCGGGTTGAGCCCATGATCAAGCTGAAATCTCTGAACCGCCTCCTGCAACGGCCCATCATAGACCGCCGAGGCGGTCCGGCGCATATATCCCATACGGATCAAGCGGTTGCGAAGCGCCACCACAGCATCCGAGCTATCGCCGGGTCGTAGGGTCACATCCGAATAAACCGGGGCGCCCCAATCGCCGGCAGCGACAATCCTCTCGAGATCAAACTTGGCCTTGAGGAGCCGCGCATATTCTTCGCTCTGGGGCGGCAGTGTGCGAATGAAAGCGGTCGGGGTCGATTTGGAAAAGGCATCGAGAATAGAGCCACGATCGCGATGCGGCACCCGCCGCTTGATGTCTTCAAGCACATCACCGGGAACAAGCACGCCGGTTTGAATATCCCGAGCATAATTCAGAAAAACACGGCTCAACTCGACGTCAATCAGACCAAGATCAGCCTGGCTGCGGGCGCCTCGGATCCTGGCTTCCAGGGCCTTGCTGTCATACCGTGCCGCCGGCAGGCCGTGATCGGCCGCCTCGTCGAAGGCAGAAAGAAGTGCGGCCCTGCGGGCGCGCTCATCCTTGCCAGCGCCGATCCACAGGCCAGTAAAATCGCGATCGCGATAGAAATTGAGCAAAACCCGGTCGCCAGCGGCCGCCTCAGCGACAGCCTGACGAAAGGCCGCGCTCTCCTGCGCTACAACAGCGGTTCCGCTTAAGGAAAATGCAGTGAGCACCACAATCAGAACCGGCAGAAGTTTTGCCTGAAAAACCTGCTTCAAACCAGAAAACACGAAATATTCTATCGTCCTAGAACCCATAAGCTCCCTCGGGAAAAGGTGGTCATCAATATCGGGAACAAGACTCCCTGTCGCGCGGGCCATGTCTACTCACAATCCCGACAGCATGCCACGGAGCGATGATCTGTTGCTCGTCTGCTTTGGCATTTTCGTCACAGCCGACATCCTCGGGAGCTAGGCCAAAAGCTGCCGATCAGACGTCATTTGAGCAAAAAACAGAAAAAGATTGTTGGTCTGCCGACTCAGTCATGGCATAGTTTGCGCGCATCTTGGGGGATGTCGCCAATTGACCCGCGCAAAGCGGGCGACAGAAAGATGGGACAAGGCTTTTATGACTGATACCTCATCGGGCATCTCTCGACGTGGTCTTCTGCGTGCCTTCGCCGCGACAGCGATCACCGCAGCCCCGACGTTCTCGAATGCGGCAAGCTTCCTGCGTGGCGCTGGCGATATCCGCCGCGTCAAGATGTTCTCGGGCCGCACGGGCGAGAAGATCGACATCATCTACTGGATTGAAGGTGACTATATCACCGAGGCGATGACCGAGATTTCCAAGTTCATGCGCGATTGGCGCTCGGGTCAGGTCATGGCGATGGACAATCGGACAGTCGATATCATCGCCGCCACCCATGCACTTCTCGATGTGACCGAACCCTACAACCTTCTGTCGGGCTATCGCACCCCGCAAACCAACGCGATGCTGCGCGAAAGCTCGAGCAAGGTCGCCGTCAACTCCCTGCATATGCGCGGACAGGCCGCCGACCTGCGTCTGTCGTCCCGTTCGGTTCGTCAGGTCGTCGCGGCCGCAACGTCCTGCGCGGCCGGTGGCGTCGGGAAATACAGCGGCTCAAACTTCACCCACATGGATTGCGGCGACGTCCGCACATGGGGAAGCTGAGGCAAGATCCGCACACAGACACAGGGCGCCCGCGGGCGCCTTTTTCGTTGGTCTGTTCGTGAGGAAGTGGCGCACCCGACAGGATTCGAACCTGTGGCCTCTGCCTTCGGAGGGCAGCGCTCTATCCAGCTGAGCTACGGGTGCCTGAGCGCGGCTATAGGCCAAGCGGCCCTGCCCCGCAATCGGAAATCTGGTTATCCAAACAGATCGTTACAAAGCTCGAGCGCGCTCACCAGCGCATCGACCTCGGCCTCGGTGTTATAAAGCGCGAATGAGGCGCGGGCGGTGGCCGGGACGCCCAAGTGCTCCATCAGCGGCTGGGCGCAGTGGTGGCCGGCGCGCACGGCGACGCCGCGCTTGTCGAGCACGGTCGAGATATCGTGGGCATGGGCCGCGCTATTGAGCGTCAGCGAAAAGATCGCGGCCTTCTGCGCCGCATTGCCTTGGATGTTTAGCCAGTTGAGCCCCTTGAGGCGGCTCTCGGCATAGGCGCGGAGGCGTGCCTCGTGGGCGGCCACGTTCTCCATCCCGAGGTCCATCAGGTAATCGAGCGCCACGCCAAAGCCGATGGTCTGGACGATGCCCGGCGTTCCGGCCTCGAACTTCATCGGCGGCTCGGCATAGCTCACCGCCTCGCGCGTCACCTCGCGGATCATGTCGCCTCCGCCGAGGAAGGGGCGCATCTCGGCCAGGCGTTCCTTGCGGACATAAATCGCGCCGGAACCTGAGGGGCCATAAAGCTTGTGGCCGGTGATGGGGTAGAAATCGCAGCCGATGTCCTGCACGTCGACCGGCATATGCACGGCCCCCTGAGAGCCATCAACGAGCACCGGCACGCCCCGCTCGCGGGCGGCGGCGCAGATGGTTTTCACATCGACAATGGTGCCAAGGACGTTCGAGCACTGCGTGACGGCGACAAGCCGCGTCTTCGGGCCGATCGCGTCGATCACCTTCTGGGGATCGAGCGAGCCGTCCGCCTCGGGCTCGACCCATTTCAGGACCACCCCCTGCCGCTCGCGCAGGAAGTGCCAGGGCACGATATTGGCGTGGTGCTCCATGACCGACAGAACGATCTCGTCGCCCGCCTGCATCCGCGGCATCGCCCAGGCATAGGCGATC
>JAHEBR010000228.1 GCA_024642185.1 Marivivens sp.
CGGCGATGACCGCTGCCGCGACCAAGAGAGCAGTAACAAGGTATTCCATAAGTCAGGCAGTCTTCTTCTTCCAAACGTCCATGATGTAGCGGCAGGTCATCAGATCGAGATGCGCGCCGCCACCGTTCTTGAAAAGGGTGATCTCGTCGTCCGAGCGGCGGGTGAAGTTCTCGAGGCTGTAGTAGTCGGCCAGAACGTGATCCTCGCCAAAAACACCATTTGCGATCGGCGTTTTCAATTCGCCGATATGGCCGATGGTCGTGTGCCGGTTGTCAACGAAAACCCGCGCGCGCAGGAGGGCTGCATCATCGGCCTCGCGCATATCGGGGCGATAGGCGCCGATCAGGTCGATGTGCTGGCCGGGGCGCAGCCAGTCGCCGAGGATCAGCGGCTCGGAACTCATCGTGGCCGAGGTCACGATATCCGCCTCGCGCACGGCGGCTTCGAGGTCGGTCGCCACACGGACGCCGGGGCAGTCCTTGGCGAACTCTTCCGCGCCCTCAGGGCTGCGGTTCCAGACGGTGAACTCGGCCCCCGGAAAGGCCGCGCCATAGGCTTCGACAAGGCTGCGCCCCACGGTGCCTGCGCCAACGATCAGGATCTTGCGGCTGTCGGGCCGCGCGAGGCGGCGGGCGGCCAGAAGGCTGTCGCCGGCGGTTTTCCATTTGGTGACGAGGTGGAAATCGATCACCGCCTCGAGCGCGCCGTCTTCGTCGGAGAACAGGCTCACCGCGCCGCCGACCATCGGCTTGCCCTTGGCGCGGTTGCCGGGGAATACGGTTGCCGCCTTGACCGCTAGGCCCATGCCGTCGATCCATGCCGAGCGATTGAGCAGCGTATCCTTGCCCCGATAGAGGAACACATCCTCGACCTTGGCGGGCGGGCGCTTGTGGCCTGCGGCCAGCGCATCGGTCAGCGCGAGCCAATCGAGGCCCTTTTCACCTTCGGCAAAGGGGATCACGTCAAAACTCATAGCGCCTCGCTTTCTTTCAAGAGCCCTTCGTGGACAAGCCGCTCCGCCCAGCCCGAAGGCCCATCAAAAAGATGTGTCTGCCAGCCGCGGCGGGCGGCGGCCTCGATATTCTCGGCCCGATCATCGGCAAAGAGAAGCCCGGCGGGATCAAGGCCACAGTCTGCCTCTAACATCGCATAGATTGAAGGACTGGGTTTGGTCACACCCATCTCGCCAGACAGGTAGAGCCGGTCAAACTCGCCAAGGAAGGGATAGGCGCGAAGGCCGGTGTCATAGGCCTCGCGGCTGATGTTGCTCAGCGCAAAGACCGGAACGCCGCGCCTGCGCAGTGCCCCGAGGAGCCGCGCGGAATGGTCGATGGCTGGGCTCGCCATGTCCAGCCAGTTATCATGCCACATCCGGATCTCGGGGGCGAATTCGGGCAATGCTTCGGCGGCGGCATAGATCGTCTCGCGGAAGGGGCTGCCGCTGTCGATCTTTTCGTTCACCCCGTGCAGATCGACCGCCGCAAACATCGCCTCACGCCGTGCCCGCCCGACTTTGCCGTCATAAAACCGCTCCGGCTGCCACTCGATAAGGACGTTTCCGATGTCGAATATCACTGCGTTGATAGGCATTCTCTGTCTCGTCTCAGCGGCGACCGCGCGGCCCCATGCGGATACCGCCACGCCTCGCCACGGCTTCCCGAAGGATCAAATAGAGTCCCGAGGCGAGGATCAAGGCGATACCTGTGAGACCCACGGCATCGGGCCATTCTCCGAAAACCACGATCCCCCAGATCATCGCGAGCGGCAGGGCGAGATATTCAAACGGCGCCACCAAAGCCGCCTCGGCCACGCGGTAGGCGTGGCTGATGAAATAGCCGCCGAGCGAGATAACCGCGCCGGTTACGATCAGAAGCGCCCAGTCGGCCGCATCGGGCATGACCCAGGCCCGCAGCAGAAAATCGAGGATCGCGCCATCGTCGGAGGCATAGCGCCCATCCGCCAGCATCAGCCCCGAAACGGATGCGACGACGATGAAGGCAACCTGAATGTAGAAACTCATCGTCGCGGCGCTTTCGGTGCGGCCGATATAGCGGGTCATCATGTGCATCGCGGCATAGCCTACGGCCGAGGCAATGGGGAAAAGGGCGGCAAGGCGGAAGGTCTCGGCGCCGGGACGCAGCATGATCGTGACACCCACGAGGCCGATCAGCACGGCGAGCCAGCGATGCGGGCCGACCTGTTCGCGCAGGAAGATTACCGAAAAGACGGTGATAACGATGGGGGCCACGAAGAAGAGCGCCACGCCCTCGGCGAGCGGCAGGACCGAGAGGCCGAGAAAGAAGGTGATGTTGGAAAAGACGACGAAACTCGCCCGCAGCATATGCAGCCAAAAACGGTTTGTGCGGGCCGCAGCAAAGCCGCCGTTGAAGGGAAAGATCACCAGAAAGAGGACCAGCAGGGCAACCACCGAGCGGATCAGGATTACCTCGTGCAGCGGATAGCCGCCGCTGAGGAACTTGATCGCCATGTCGTTGACCGAAAAGAACAAGACCGCGACAAGCGCGCTTCCTGCTCCGATGATGGAGGGGTTGTCTTTGAACTGGGCCAACATGGCGTCAGCCTAGGGGCGGCGCAATTTGGCAATCTGTCCTGTCCGCGACAGCGCACCGCCCTAGCCGCCGCGTTTGGCCCTTTGCACCTCGCGCTCGAGCGTGTCGAGAAAGCGGCTCCGGTCGGCCTTGCTGAAGGCTTTGCCGCCACCCTGCCGAAAAGGGTCGGCGGCGCGCAGGTCGGCCATCAGATCGCGCATTCCAAGGACCTGCCCGATATTGGCCTCGGTGAGCGCCTCGCCGTTATGCTTGAGAACCCGCGCACCGGCGGCCACGCATTTGGCGGCGAGCGGGATATCGCCCGTTATCACGACATCGCCTTTGCCCGCCCGATCCGCGATCCACATATCGGCAACGTCGGGCCCGTCAGGAACGATCACCGTTTCCACAAGCGGATTGGCCGAAGGCCGGATGCCGCCGTTCGAGACGATGAACATCTTGATGCCGTGGCGCGTCGCCACCCTCTCGGCCTCGGCCTTCACCGGGCAGGCATCAGCATCGACATAGATCACGCGAAGAGCGCCTCGGCATGAAAGGCGATGTGTTCTTCGGCGAAGGTCATGATGAAATAATAGCTGTGGTCATAGCCCTTCTGGAACCTGAAAGTCGACGGCTGGCGGCGGCGGCCGATCGCCTCGACCAAGGCCTCGGTCCGCAGGAGATCGGCGAATGGGTCTTCTGTGCCCGTGTCGATCAGCATCGGCCCGTCAAAGCCCATATCTTCCATCAGGGCGGCGGCGTCGTAGGCACGCCATTTCGCCTCATCCGGCCCGAGATAGGCGGTCAGCTGTTTGCGGCCCCAGTCCGATCGGCTCGGCTGGCAGATCGGCGAGAGAGCCGAGACCGAGGCAAAGCGCCCCGGCATGGCCATCGCCAGCGTCAAGGCTCCGTGGCCGCCCATCGAATGGCCCATGATCGACTGGCGGCTTTCATCAATCGGGAAAGAGGCGGTGACGATCCGGGGAAGCTCGTCGAGGATATAGTCGCGCATCTGGAAATGGGCGGCCCAGGGCGCTTCAGTGGCGTTGACATAGAACCCCGCGCCCTGCCCCAGATCGTATTCGGAATCGTCGGCCACCCCCTCGCCGCGCGGCGAGGTGTCGGGGAAGACAAGGGCGACGCCTTCGGCAGCGGCCCATTGCTGAAGGCCTGCCTTGGTCATGGCATTCTCATGGGTGCAGGTCAGG
>JAHEBR010000033.1 GCA_024642185.1 Marivivens sp.
GCCTCAAGGGCGCCGAGGCCGAGACTGTGGCGTTGGCCGAGGTTGCGGTGGGCGATCTCCTGCTTGTTCAGCCCGGCGCGCGGGTGCCTGCGGATGGCGTGATTGCGGTGGGCGCGAGCGAACTTGACCGTTCCTTCCTCACCGGCGAGACCGATCCTGTGGCCGTGGCCGTTGGAGCCGAGGTGAAGGCGGGCGAGATCAACCTGACGGGCCCGCTGACGATCCGCACCACTGCTGTAGGCGCAGGCACGCTCCTGCATTCGCTGGCCGAGCTTGTGACCATGGCCGAGGCCGCCAAGTCGCGCTACAACTCGCTCGCGGATCGTGCGGCGCAGATCTATGCGCCGGCGGTGCACCTTCTCGCCCTTGCCGCGTTCTTCGTCTGGCTCTGGCTCACCGGTGGCGATGTGCGCCATGCGCTGAATATCGCTGTGGCGGTTTTGATCATCACCTGCCCCTGCGCTCTTGGCCTTGCCGTCCCCGCCGTGTCGACGGTCGCCTCGGGGCGGCTTTTCAAGCACGGGCTCTTGGTTAAGCATCCGACCGCGCTCGAACGGCTGGCCGAGGTTGACGAGGTGATCTTCGACAAGACCGGCACGCTCACCGTTGGCGCTCCGGTTCTCGCAGGCGCAGAGACCATCCCCGCCGGTGATCTGGCGGTAGCTGCCGCTCTGGCCCGCGGCTCGGCTCATCCCCGCTCCCGCGCCATCGCCGCCGCTGCCTCGCGGCTCGGTATCGCACCGGCCGAGGTGGCCGACCTCAAGGAAATCCCCGGCTATGGCGTCGAAGGGAGCTTTGGGGGCAAGCCCGTCCGGCTGGGCCGCCCCTCGTGGATCGGCGCCGAGACGGGCGAAGCCACGGTCATGCGGATCGGCGATGCGGCGCCGGTTGCCTTCCACTTCATCGACGATCTGCGCCCCGGTGCTGAAGAGTTGATCACTAGGCTCAAAGCGCAGGGGCTGCCCGTCACGCTCCTCTCCGGCGATGCGCCCGGCATCGTCGGGGCATTCGCCCAACGCGTGGGCGTCGACAGCTGGCAAGCAGGCGTCTTGCCTGACGAGAAGGCGGAAGTTCTGCGCGCCAAGGCGGCCGAGGGCAAGCGCGTTCTGATGGTGGGTGATGGCCTGAACGACACCGCCGCGCTGGCGCTCGCTCATGTCTCAATCGCGCCCGGCTCCGCGCTTGAGGCGACACGCGTCGCGGCCGACTTCGTCCTCCTTGCGCCAGACCTTATGCGCATCGCCGACGCGCTCCGTGTCGGGCGTTCGGCCCGCAAGCGCATCCTCGAGAATTTCGGCGTTGCAGCGGTCTACAACCTGATTGCGGTCCCGATTGCCTTCATCGGCCTCGCCACGCCGCTTGCAGCGGCTATCGCCATGTCGACATCGTCGATCATCGTCTCGCTCAATGCCCTGAGGACCCGCTAGGCCATGGAAGTCCTCGCTATCCTGATCCCGGTTTCCATCGGCCTCGGCATCGTCGGGCTTCTCGCCTTTTTCTGGACGATGAAGAGCCGGCAGTATGAAGATCCGCAAGGCGACGCCGAGCGGATCCTGCGGACAGACTATGACGACAAGCCAGCGGAAGACCGCAAGCGCCGCTGATTTCCGAGATTTCGGGAAAATTGGTCGGAGCGAGAGGATTCGAACCTCCGACCCCCTGCTCCCGAAGCAGGTGCGCTACCAGGCTGCGCTACGCTCCGACCGTGGCGTGCGGGGTAAACCGAACCGGCGGAATTGACAAGGCGTTATTTGCCGGAATCTGCGCCCTTGGTGCGATCGAGCAGCGTGCTGATCCGCGGGCTTGTCCCGGTCTCGGTCCGGCTTCTGGTTTGCAGCACCGGCCGCTTGCTCGTTGCCCCTCTCGTCCCTTCGCGAAGGACGATATAGAGGCCGCTCGCTATAATGATTGCAGCGCCAAGTCCGGTATAGAGATCGACCGACTCGGAGAAGATGAAATAACCAAAGATCGCAGCCCAGATGATCTGCGAATACTGCATCGGGGCGACGACGATCGCCTCGCCGGATTTGTAGGCACCTATGATGATAAGGCCAGCAGCCGACCCCAGAATCGCCATGATGGCGACAAGGCCGAGATGGGTTGCCGGCATCGGCTCGTAGACGAAGCCCAGCGCCGCGCCCATGACGAAGAAGTTGGCCATCATCGGATAAAGCATGATGACGATGGGCCGCTCGTCACTGCCGATCCGGCGCACGACGACCGATGCGAACGATCCGCCGATCGCCGCAATAACGGCCGCCATATGGCCGAGGCCAAGCTGGGTTTCGCCGGGGCGGAGCGCCACGACCACACCGATCAGGCCCACCACAATCGCAATGCCACGGCGGATATGGATGCGTTCGCCGAGGATCGGAATGGCGAGGAGCGTGATGAGCAGAGGCGAAGCGAAGAGGATCGTGTAGGTCTGCGCCAGCGGCAGGACCGAGAACGCATAGAATGCCGTGACGCCGGTGATCAGCGTGGCCACCGTTCGCGCCGCCATCCAGCCGGGGTGAACCGGGCGCAGGGTTCCGGGGGACTGGTCGCGCATGATCATCAGGACGGCGAGTGGGAAGCTGAACAGCGTCGAGAAGAAGATCGTCTGCACCGGGGAATAGTCGCCGCCGAGAAACTTCACGATCACGTCGTTGGTTGCGTAGACGGCGAATGCGAGGAGGGCGAGCAGGGCCCCTCTGACGTTGTGATGCATCGGACTTCCGGCTGGTTAGCGCTATCACCTTTTAGACGCGACACCCGCCAAAAGAAAAGCCCCGCTGAGGCGGGGCTTCCTGTTTGATTTGGTCGCCGTCAGAGGCTGGCGTCGAGCGCTGCGATAACTGCGTCGCCCATGGCCGAGGTCGATATCGGCGATCCACCTTCGGGGCCCATGAGGTCGGCCGTGCGGAGGCCATCGGCCAGCACCTTCTCGACAGCCTTCTCAAGGCGGTCGGCCTCGGCACCCTGATCGAAGCTGTAGCGCAGCGCCATGGCGAACGACAGGATACAGGCGATCGGGTTGGCCTTGCCTTGGCCGGCGATGTCGGGGGCCGAGCCGTGGACGGGCTCGTAAAGCGCCTTGGGGCGGCCATTGGCCATCGGCGCGCCGAGCGAGGCCGAGGGGAGCATGCCCAAAGAGCCGGTCAGCATGGCGGCGAGGTCGGACAGGAGATCGCCAAAGAGGTTGTCGGTGACGATCACGTCAAACTGCTTGGGCCAGCGGGTGAGCTGCATGGCGCCGGCATCGGCATACATGTGGCTCAGCTGAACGTCGGGATATTCCTCGTCGTGGACCTTCTGGACGACCTCGCGCCACAGAATGCCCGATTCCATGACGTTGGCCTTCTCCATCGAGCAGACCTTGTTGCCACGTTTGCGGGCCAGTTCAAATGCCGAACGGGCCACGCGTGCGATCTCGCTCTCGGTATAGCGCTGGGTGTTGATGCCCACGCGCTCGTTGCCTTCGGTAAAGATGCCGCGCGGCTCGCCGAAATAAACGCCCGAGGTCAGTTCGCGCACGATCATGATATCGAGCCCGGCCACCACGTCTTTCTTGAGCGACGAGAAATCGGCAAGCGCGTCAAAGCACTGGGCGGGGCGGAGGTTGGAATAGAGGTCCATCTCCTTGCGCAGGCGCAGAAGGCCGCGCTCGGGCTTTACCGAGAAATCGAGGTTGTCGTATTTCGGGCCGCCCACGGCGCCCAGAAGAACCGCGTCTGCGGCCTGAGCCTTGGCCATCGTTTCGTCGGAAAGTGGCTTGCCGTGCACGTCGTAGGCGCAGCCGCCGACGAGGTCTTCCGAGACGTCGAACTTGAGGGCGCGCTTGTCGCCGTACCAGCCGATGATCTTCTTCACTTCGGCCATGACTTCGGGGCCGATGCCGTCGCCGGCGAGGATAAGGAGCGAGGGGTTGGACATGAAATTCTTCCTTGGATGAAGCGTTCCGCCTCGCCTAGCTCTTTGCCGCCGAAGGGTCAAGAAACGAGGGGTCGCAGCCGCTCTTCCAGCATATCCCAGACGCGGCGGATACGGGGCGTGTGGCGCATCGCTTCATGCGCGGTAAGCCAGACCGGAAGGGAAGGAAGGTCGAGCCCCAAGGGAACCTCGCGCACCAAGGGTTCGGCGAGCCCAACATTGCGCTGGGCAAAGCCGAGGCCCGCACCCGCCTTGACCAGTTCCCACGCCACCAGCTGATCGTCGCAGCGGGTCTTGAAGAAGCTGCGGTCGACCGCGAGGCCCGCGGCGCGAAACCCTTCGATGATGAGCGGGCTCGCGTCATAGCCGACGATGTCGTGGTCGAGGAGGTCGTCGGGGCGCGCGGGAAGCCCGCGGCGGGCGATGTAGGAAGCGGAGGCAAACATCGAAAGCGGAACCTCGCCCAGATGCTTGGTCACAAGATCGAGCTGGGTCGGGCGATACATCCGGATCGCGATATCGGCCTCGCGGTAGAGAAGGTTGCGGCTGTCGTCCGAAGGCACGATCTCGATCTCTATCTGCGGTTCGACGATGCGTATTGCGGCGACGATGGCGGGCAGGTGATGGAACGAGACAACCTCGCTGGCGGTAATGCGGACCGTGCCCTCGAGGCGCTGCTCCCGTCCGGCGGCGGTCAACCCGATCTGCCGGACCGCATCGCGCATGGCGCGAGCCGGCTCGATCAAGGCAAGGCCGGTCTCGGTCAGGTCAAACCCCTTGGGATGGCGGCGGAAAAGTTCAGCGCCGAGGGTGGTCTCGATTGCACGGATTTGCCGACCCAGTGTTGGCTGGCTCGAACCGAGCGCCCGCGCTGCCGCGGAAAGGCTGCCGGTTTCCGCCACGGCGAGGAAGCTGCGGAGCAGGGTCCAGTCGAGAGTATCGAGCGGCGTATCCATTCATAGATGAATAGCAGATGAACGGCTTTACGCAATTTCATTCTGAATTTGGATGGATACCCTGATCCCGTCGAAACGCCCAACAGGAGACAACCATGACCAGAACCGTTCTCATCCTCGGCCCATCCGGCAAGATCGGCCGCCACGCTGCCCGCGCCTTTGCGGCGCAGGGCTGGCAGGTCCGGTCCTACCGGCGGGGAACCGACATGAAAGAGGCCGCGCGCGGTGTCGATGTGATCGTCAACGGCCTGAACCCGCCCAACTATCACAACTGGGCCACTCTGATCCCGCAGATCACCCGCGATGTGATCGCCGCGGCAAAGGCCAGCGGAGCAACCGTGATCCTGCCGGGAAACGTCTATAACTTCGGCGCCGAGCCGGGCAGCTGGACGGAAGCCACGCCGCAGCGCCCTGTCAGCCGCAAGGGCCGCATTCGCGTTGAAATGGAGGCCGCCTATCGGGCGTCCGGCGTGCAGACGATCGTCTTGCGGGCGGGAAACTTCATTGATCCCGAGCACAACGGCGATGTGATGTCGGTCGCGCTGATGCGCTCGATCGGCAAGGGCAAACTAACCGCGATGGGGCGGGCGGACGCGATGCAGGCCTATGCCTATCTGCCCGATTGGGCGCGGGCCGCGGCGCTTCTGGCGGACCGGCGGCAAAGCCTCGAGAGGTTTGAGGATATTCCCTTCCCGGGGCACAGCTTCACGCTTGAAGACCTGCGCGGCACCCTTCAGGCCGCGCTGGGCCATAAGGTCGGAATGACTACATTCCCGTGGTGGCTCTTCACCGTCCTCTCGCCCGTCTGGGAGCTTGCCCGCGAAATGCGCGAGATGCGCTACCTCTGGAATACGCCGCACGCGCTCGACGGTACCAAGCTCCGCCGCATCCTGCCCGAGTTCGAAGGAACGGATATGCGGACGGTGATGCTTGCCGGATTACCGCTGAATATCCACCCAAACAAGGCGGTGCGGGCCGGCCAGCTGCCCGTCCTCGCCCAGCAGGGCTGACATTGGATCCTCAGGCGCGGGCCAGAAAACGCCCGCGCCTGTCACGGTCCAATCCCCTGACGGCAAAACATAGCTGACCCGCAGGTTGCCCTGCGGGCTTCCGGGCCATGCGGCTGTGTCGAAGGATGGATCGCCGCGGTGGCCGGGATCGGCGGCTATCGGCCCGCCCGCGCTTGCGGGGCGAGGATCTTGCAGGCGCGGATCAGACAGAAGCGCGCGGATCGTGGTGTGGTCTCCGTCGCCATCCTCGGGGTCGGCGTTGAGCTTGGCGGCGAGGACAAAGCTCGAAGGGGCGGGACCGAAGGCCCCATCCATGTAGAGCGACCAGAAGCGGATCTCGTCGCGATTGCGCAGGCCGTTGCGATCCTCGGGCCCGTCGAAGGCGGGCGTGGTTGCGGCACTGGCGAGAAGCGCAAAGGGCGCCTCGCCCTCGGGCAGCATCGGCACGATCCAAAAGCCCGCCGAGGCGAGCCGCTGGATTGCCAAGGCCTCTTCCGAGGGGAAGGGTTGGCCGTTCAACTGCGGCAGCTGAGCGCCCGGCAAATCGCGCCAGAGGAGGCCTGTGAAATCGGCAACACCTCTTGCGTCGAACGGCACACGCGATAAGAGCGCCATCCCACCATTGCCGCGAAAATCCCCATAGCCCATGGCATCGCGCGCCTCGCCGAGCTTGCCGTTGCCGTCCATGTCAAAGCCAGTGGGCAGGCCGGCGTTCGAGGGAAGAGCGAACCTGAAGGGATAGGCCATGTCGCGTTCGGCCAGGCGATCGGCGAAGGCGTTGAGCGCGGCGAGGCCCGCATCGTGATCGAAATCGGTGAGGAGAAGGATATCCGGATCCGCCGCCGAAATGACCTCCACGATCGCTGCGATGCCTTTGTCCTGGCCCGAGACAATATCCCGAAGCAGAAGCCCCGGCCCCTCACGGCTCAGGGGCGCGGCGTAGGTGGCTATGCGAAAAGGGTCGGCGCTTGCAGATGCCGAGGCAAGCCAAAGGCTCAGGCCGATTGCTGTACCGGCACCCAGCCATCTTCGAGCGCCTTTGCAAGGGCGCGTTTCTGCTTGCTCTCGAGGATGTTCGCGATCCGGCTCAGCGCCAGCCCTCGCATGATCAATGATGCCGGCAAAAAGGCCCATGCTGTCACCGACCATACAAGCGTATGCGGATTGGTGAGAGAAATTGGATCAACAAATTGCACCACGAGTTGCAGGACCGCAGGCACAAAGAAGGGAAGCGTGAGTCCGAAGATTCCGTTAACGGCAGCGTCACGACGAAGCTTTTGTACGACGTCCATATGAACCGACGGATTGAAGAGGGGCAAATTGGTCCAGATGTTGAAAGACCGCCCGGGCAATGGCCACCGTCCAAAACGGAGCGTGATCACCATGAAGGCCAAGGACAGAATCGAAATGATGTAGGCGACGCCTGCCGCAGTTCGCAAGATCGAGATTGTCGCCTCTGGAGTGGACTCGGGCAAGAGGCCAATCATCAAGCGCACGGGAGAGAGAGGAAAGTCGATCATCTCGGCAAGGCGCTGGCCGACTGTGTCAAGAAACACGGTAAAGGTCGTTGGGGCAACCTGCCCGCGAAGGATCGAAGAAAGAAAGAAGACGCAGGCAAACAGAGCCAAGAACCGAATGCGATTGACCGGAGGTGCTTCACGGAACTCGATCAATGATGGGGTCTTGCTCGCATATTCGGCGAAAGTTGCGATTGCGGCGAGGATTGCGACGAGCATGGCCATCTGGCCTGTCTCGCCCGGGGTCGATGGCAGAATAATCGACGGCGTCGCGATCAGCAGAATCACTGCTGACGCACGGATCAATGCTCCGATAATCTGAAAAACCACTGCTCGTCCCTCGATCTGGCCGGACGCGATACCTGCCGCGCCTCTTTTCCAGTCTAGCCCATTTGGGCCGCCTCATTGTTGACACAATCTTGCCCAGATTGCCTCAATCGGCAAGCGCCGAGTTGGCGATGGAAATGGCAGACAGGAAATCGGTGCGGCTTTCTTGCAACCATCAGGCCCCCATATATCAAGAAACCCGCCCTTTTTGGGGCGGGTTTCCAGGATAGATCTGACCGATGGATCTAGACCCAGGGGCGCTCCATCGCAGCCTTGGCCTCGAAAGCGTCGATCGATTTGACCTTCTCCATGGTCAGGCCGATGTCGTCGAGGCCGTTGAGAAGGCAGTGTTTCTTGAAGGCGTCGACCTCGAATGTGAACGATTGGCCGTCCGATGAGGTCACAGTCTGGCTTTCGAGATCGACCTCGATGCGCGCGTTCGAACCCTTCTCGGCGTCCTTCATCAGAACGTCGACGGCCTCTTGCGGCAAGACGATCGGCAGCATGCCGTTCTTGAAGCAGTTATTGTAGAAGATGTCGGCATAGGAGGTCGAGATGATCGCCTTGATGCCGAAATCCGCGAGCGCCCAAGGCGCGTGTTCGCGCGACGAGCCGCAGCCGAAGTTATCACCCGCGACAAGGATCTGCGCCTGCCGGTAGGCGGGCTTGTTGAGAACGAAACCTTCGATCTCGTTGCCCTGACGGTCATAGCGCATCTCGTCGAAGAGGTTCACCCCGAGCCCCGAGCGCTTGATGGTCTTGAGGAACTGTTTGGGGATGATCATGTCCGTGTCGATGTTGACGAGCGGCAGGGGCGCGGCGACGCCGCTGATCTTGCTGAACTTTTCCATTACATCATCTCCCGAACGTCAGTGAGGTGGCCGGTGATCGCGGCGGCGGCGGCCATGGCGGGCGAGACAAGGTGCGTGCGGCCCTTGTAGCCCTGACGGCCTTCAAAGTTGCGGTTCGAGGTCGAGGCACAGCGCTCGCCTTCCGACAGCTGGTCGGGGTTCATGGCAAGGCACATGGAACAGCCCGCGAGCCGCCATTCGAAGCCCGCGTCGATGAAGATCTGCGCAAGGCCCTCTTCCTCGGCCTGCGCGCGCACAAGGCCCGAGCCCGGAACGACCATCGCCCGTTTGACCTTGATCTTCTTGCCCTTGAGGATCTCGGCCGCGGCGCGGAGGTCTTCGATCCGGCCGTTGGTGCAGGAGCCGATGAACACGGTGTCGATCTCGATATCGGTGAGCTTTTGGCCCGCCGTCAGCCCCATATAGTCGAGCGAGCGCTGCGCCGCCTCGACCTTGCCGCCCTTGAAGCTTTCGGGCGCGGGCACGGTCGCGGTGATCGGCAGCACGTCTTCGGGCGAGGTGCCCCAGGTCACGACGGGGGCGATGTCTTCGCCCTTGATGGTGATCACCTTGTCAAAATGTGCGCCTTCGTCGGTGAAGAGCGTCTGCCAATAGGCCAGAGCAGCTTCCCATGCCGCACCTTTCGGCGCGTGCGGGCGGCCTTTCACATATTCGAAGGTCTTTTCATCCGGCGCGATCAGGCCGGCGCGCGCGCCGCCTTCGATCGCCATGTTGCAGACGGTCATGCGGCCTTCCATCGACAGATCGCGGATCGCTTCGCCGCAATATTCGATGACATAGCCGGTGCCGCCGGCGGTGCCGGTCGCGCCGATCACCGACAGCGTGATGTCTTTCGCGGTCACACCGGGGCGCAGCTTGCCGGTGATCTCGACCTTCATGTTCTTGGATTTCTTCTGGATCAGCGTCTGGGTCGCCAGCACATGCTCGACCTCGGAGGTGCCGATGCCATGCGCGAGCGAGCCAAAGGCGCCGTGGGTGGCGGTGTGGCTGTCGCCGCAAACGACGGTCATGCCCGGAAGGGTCCAGCCCTGCTCGGGGCCGACGATGTGGACGATGCCTTGGCGCACGTCGGAGACGGGGTAGTAGTGGATGCCGAAATCCTTGGCGTTCTTGTCGAGCGCCTCGACCTGAATGCGGCTCTCTTCGGTCATGGTCGAGGCATTGGCGCGGTCAAGCGTGGTGGGCACGTTGTGGTCGGGCACGGCGATGGTCTTTTCCGGCGCGCGCACCTTGCGGCCCGTCATGCGAAGGCCCTCGAAGGCCTGCGGGCTGGTCACTTCGTGAACGAGGTGACGGTCGATGTAGAGAAGGCAGGTGCCATCCTCGGATTCGTGGGCGACGTGGGCATCCCAGATCTTGTCGTAGAGCGTTTTGGGGGACATAGGTCCTCTCCCTTGATGTGCTGATGTGAAGTCGTCGGAATGGGGCGCACGGGTGCGCGGCGCGGTTAAAGTCGCGCTAGAATGGTGTGGGTCGCGCCATAGAACCGCCAGGGCAGGCGCGAGCGATCAGCCATATCGAAAACCATCGTCATGGAATGGGCAGATACACGGCCCCGCAGGTTCTCGCAAGGGCTGTGCTGGGTCTTGAAGCTTGAGCGCGCGCGCCTATATATATCAAAGTGATATCATAATGGAGCATCGCCATGACTAACAGTTCTGTTTCCGGCACATCCCGCCGCGCGTTCGTTGTTTCCGGCGTCGCGGTCCTTCTGCTTCTGATCGCCGGCGAGGCGCTCGCAATTCTTGGTTTTTTCCGCAACATCGGCGCGGGGGCCGAGATTCGGGCGGTTCTGATCATGGTCGCTTCGGCGCTGTTCACGGCGTTCATCGTGCCGGGCTTCTTTCTCAACCAACCCAAGCAGGCGCGGGTGCTCACCCTCTTCGGCGCCTACCGCGGCACGGACGCGACAGCCGGTTTGCGCTGGACCTTGCCCTTCTATTATCCGCGTATGAAAGTCTCGACACGGCTCCACAATTTCGAGTCGAGCCGCAGCAAGGTCAACGATGCGGTTGGCAATCCGATCGAGATTAGCGCCATTGTCGTCTGGCGCGTTACGGATCCATACCGCGCCGTCTTTGAGGTCGAGGCCTACGAGACCTATGTCGAGACCCAGACCGAAAGCGCCGTGCGCTCGCTGGCCAGTTCCTATCCCTATGACTTCGGCCTTAACGACAAACATGACGGCCTGTCGCTGCGCGGCGACACGCAGGAGGTCGCCGAAAAGATGATGGCCGCGATTCAGGCGCGTGTGGTCGAGGCCGGGATCGAGATCGTCGAGGCGCGGATCAACCACCTCGCCTATGCGACCGAAATCGCCGCCGCGATGCTCAAGCGGCAGCAGGCCAGCGCCCTGCTTGATGCCCGCGAGACGATCGTGAAAGGAACAGTCGGCATCGTTGCCGCCGCGGTCAAGGAGCTCGAGGAAAGCGACGGAATGACACTGGACCCCGAGCGCAAGGCCGCGATGGTGGCCAATCTCATGGTTGTCCTCTCGAGCGGGGCCGAGCCAACGCCGGTGATCAACGCCGGTAGCCTCTACTGATCATGGCGGCCAAGAAGGCATATCCGCTGCGGCTTCGGGAAGACATTCTCGAAGCCGTGGCCAGATGGGCGGACGACGATCTGCGGAGCGTCAACGGCCAGATCGAATATATCCTGCGCGATGCGCTCTGGCGGGCGGGGCGGCTGAGGCGCCCCGAGCCGGACACGAGCGAAGACACAGAAACCGAAGGCTGAAACGCCACAGCGCTTGCACCTAGGGCCCGTGCGCCGCATCATCGAGGGAAGCGAACTTCCCAAATGAGGGTGATCAGCGGGTGGAACAGACAACGACAGATGCCGTTGAGATCAGTCGCGGGCTGATTGAACAGCTCTGGGATTTTCTTGGCACCTTGTTCCGGCCGTGGAACGCCTATCAGGTGGCGATCCTATTAATCGTTTTCGCCATAGCTTATCTGCTGACGCGCTGGATCGCTCCGAAATACCATGACTGGCTGCGCACCCGCGAGGGCTGGCCCATTTCTCGGATGCGCTGGGCACTTGTCGTGCATAAGCGCATGACGCTGATCATTTTCGTGGTGCTGATCTGGATCACAGTCCTGATCATGCGCGAGGCTACATGGCCTTCCCGCTCCTACCTGCTGGCCATCGTTGGCAATCTGACCTTCGCCTGGCTGATCGTTGCTGTCGCGGCGCGACTGATCAGCTATGGACCGCTCCGCACGGTCGTCCGCTATGGCGCGTGGATCTGGGTGACGTTCAGCGTTCTCAATATCACCAACGAGGTTCAGGCCATCCTCGACAGCATGGCCATTCACTTCGGTGATCTGCGGATCTCGGTCTGGCTGGTGCTTCAGGCCGTCCTGGTCATCGGCGTCCTGTTCTATGCCGCGCGGTTTCTGTCGCGCACCACCTCGCAGCGCATTCAGGACAATACCGATCTCAGCCCCTCGATGCGGGTTCTGTCGATCAAGTTCATCCAGCTGATCCTTTACGGCGTTGCGCTCTTCGTCGGCCTCAAGGCGGTTGGTGTCGATCTCACAGGCCTTGCAGTTCTTTCCGGTGCCATCGGTGTCGGCCTCGGCTTCGGTCTGCAAAAGGTCGTGTCCAACCTGGTCTCGGGCGTCATCATCCTTCTCGACAAGTCGATCAAGCCCGGCGACGTCATCAGCCTTGGTGATACCTTCGGCTGGATCAACAGCCTCGGCGCGCGCTATGTCTCGATCACCACGCGCGACGGGCGGGAATATCTGATCCCGAACGAAGACCTGATTACGGGCCAAGTGGTGAACTGGTCGCACTCCGACGATTTCGTGCGCCTCGATATCCACTTCGGCACCTCATATCTCGACAATCCCCATGACGTGAGGCGCATCGCGATTGCCGCGGCCAAAACGGTTGATCGGGTTTTGACCGACAAGCAAACCGTCTGCCACATCACCGGCTTTGGCGATTCCAGCATCGACTATGTGCTGCGCTTCTGGATCCGCGATCCCACGCAGGGCCTCACCAACATTCGCGGCAACGTCTATCTCGCGCTTTGGGATGCGTTCCACGAAAACGGCATCTCGATCCCCTTCCCGCAACGCGAAGTGCGCATCCTTGGTGAGGGCGCGCCGGCAACGGCCGACTGACTGTTGCCGGAAAACCCCGCTTTTGCCGTTGAACCTGCCTGATTTATGAGGGAAAGGGGGCGCTGATCGCGGGCAAGGGCCGGATTCATTGAAATGATACTTTGCCCTTGCTACGTTTTGCTCATGAGAAGTGCCCGTGGAAAGCGGGCGTGTCACACCGGAGGACAATGACCTGTCTCTCGAACTATCCGCGGCCAATGCCGCACAGCGGGATGCCATCCAGATGACGGCCCCCGTAGAAGCCACCAGCGAACAGATCCTTGCGGCTGTTCTCGCCTCCCTCGAAGACGACAAAGCAGAAGAGATCGTGCAGATTTCCTTGCGCGGCAAAACCGAGATGGCCGATTACATGGTGATCGCCTCGGGCCGCTCGACCCGTCAGGTTGCCGCGATCTCGGAAAAGCTGGCCGACCGTCTCAAGCAGGATCTGGGGATCCTCTGCAAGACCGAAGGCGCCGAGGTTGGCGATTGGGTTTTGATCGACGCGGGCGATGTGATCGTCCATGTCTTCCGCCCCGAGGTCCGCGAGTTCTATCAGCTCGAGAAGATGTGGCAGCCCTCGGGGGCGACGGCGAAAGCCAACTGAGATGCGGGTGCATCTGGTCGTTGTCGGCCGCCTGAGGGCCGGACCAGAGCTTGACCTTATCAAGGACTACCTCACCCGCTTCGACCGCACCGGCCGCGCGCTGGGCCTTGGGCCCGCGCAGGTGATCGAGGTTGAAGACAAGAAGGGCGGCGGTATGGCGGCCGAGGCGGCCCTCTTGGAAAAGGCGATCCCAACGGGCGCGCTGATCTGTTGCCTCGACGAGCGCGGCAAGGTGATGTCTTCGCCCGATTTCGCCGACCAGCTTGCGGGGTGGCGCGACAATGGTCGGCAGGACGTGGCCTTCGTGATTGGCGGGGCCGACGGGATTGATCCGGCCCTGCGCGGCCGCGCCGATGCGCTTTTGTCCTTCGGCAAGATGGTCTGGCCCCATATGCTGGTGCGGGTGATGCTGACCGAGCAGCTTTATCGCGCCGCCTCGATCCTCGCCGGTGCGCCCTATCACCGCGTCTGACCCGCCAATTCGCCGCAAGGCCACGCCGCACATTCCCACCGCCGCCACGTCATGCTAGGTCGGCCTCATGTGGGAAATCTTTCTAAAGACATTGCCGTTCTTCGCACTGATCGGCGTGGGCTATGGCGCGGGGCGCACGCGGTTCTTCACGGCCGAGGCGACCGCCTATCTGACGAAGTTCGTCTTCTACTTCGCCCTTTCGGCCATGCTCTTCCGGTTCTCCGCCAACCTTTCTCTGGCCGAGATCCTCGATTGGCAGTTTGTCTGGGCCTATCTCGCGGGGACGATGGCGGTCTATCTCATCGTCACCGCAGTGGCCC
>JAHEBR010000229.1 GCA_024642185.1 Marivivens sp.
TGCCATCCATGTGCTTACCGCCGCGTCATAGGCTGCGGTGCGGGCATAGGCGATCTGCGCCAGCTTCTTGCGAAATTTGCGGCAGGTCGCGCCGTTGTGCTGATCCATGTCGCCGATAAGCCGCTCGTAATCCTCGACATCGGTAACGACCGTGACAAACGCATGGTTCTTGGCCGCCGCACGGATCATCGCCGGGCCGCCGATATCAATGTTTTCGATGCAGGTGTCATAGTCGGCGCCAGCGGCGACCGTGGCCTCGAAGGGATAGAGATTAACCACCAGAAGGTCGATCGGCGCGATCCCGTGCTCGGCCATCGCCTGAACGTGGCCCGCATCGTCGCGCAGCGCCAAAAGGCCGCCGTGGACCTTGGGGTGGAGCGTCTTCACGCGGCCATCCATCATCTCGGGGAAACCGGTGACATCCGACACATCCTTGACCGCCAGCCCCGCCTCCCGCAGCGTCTTGGCCGAGCCGCCAGTCGACAAGAGCTCGACCCCGCGCGCATCGAGCGCCTTTGCCAGATCGATAAGTCCGGTCTTGTCGGAGACGGAAAGAAGGGCGCGACGGATGGGCAGCTGTTCGGTCATGGGATCCTCGGGTCAGTCCTGATCTGCGTCCGCCGTGTCGTCTTCCACAAGATCCCGAAGGACATTGGGCGTATCCTGCGCCTTGGTCAGCGACCAGCGAACACGGGTCGCATATGACATCGTGCGGCCAGATAAAACGATCTGTTGTGTCGCACGCGGCTTGAGACGCCCGTTTTCCAGATAAACCGATGGCTCGAGGGTCATCTCGGCCGTGCCGTCATGCCGGAACACCCAGATTTCCCCGCTTTTCAGCGTGAGGGAAATCGCCGCGCCGCCAAGGTCGACCTGTGGTTCGGCCTCTGGATGCAGATGGAACCGCAGCGAAAAGGCGATCCCCTGAAGGCCTGCGCGGTCCATCGCCCGATCAAACCGAAGCTGATCGGCGTCTGACAGGGTTGCCAAAAGCTCCTCGCCCGCAAGGCCGCGGCCATCGGAAATCAGATCGAAAATCCGGGCATGGGTCAGGCCGTGGGTGCGGCGATAGCCGTCATGGGCAACCTCGAGGCGGGCTCCATCGTCAAGAGCGCTGAATTCGACCGGAACCTTGGTGGGCGTGTCAGCCAACAGTTCGCCCCTCAACCCGTCGAGCCGGCTCGGAGCGCCGAGGCGCGACGAGGAATACCCATCAAGTGCCAAGGTGGAGTGGCTCCCGGTGGCGCGGCCTGCACGCCGCCATTCGGCGCCGAAGCTGCGGCCAGAGCCGCAATTGACGATCACTGGCCGCCGCCCCGAGGTCAGTTCGAAAGCAAGGGTCGAGGCATGGGCATCATAGCTCGCTTCGCCCTTGGGCGGGGGCGAGGCATCGACGATGATATTCGTCCGCCCCGCCTGAAGCCGGGCATAGCCCATATGCAAGCCCTCGGCGGGCCGCGTCTTGATCCCCGATGAGGCCAGCGCGTGGTCGAGCCGCCCTTCGATCCCGCGCCCGCCGCCGTGAAACCGAGCGAGCCCGCCATCGGTATGGCGAAGCGCTCGCAGCGTGGGTGCGATCCGCGAAATGGCCGAGATCAGGGCCTCGGGCGGATGCCTGTCGGATTCGTTCAGCGCCTGTGCCGCCCAGGTGAGAAGGGTGAACACATCCAGAAGCTCTTCAGGATTGCGGGTGGGAATGCCACCTTGGGCATCAACCTGCGTCCGGCAATCCTCTTCAAGAGCGGCGATTGCCTGATCCACATGGGCAGACATTCCCTCAAGCGACAGGCCCGCATTGATCATGCCGGTCAGCGCCTCGAACCGCGGAAGGCCGGGGCGGGCCGTCTTCCAGCGGCGCGACAGGAAAAGGGTCTGGCGGGCCAACGAAAGGAAGAAGCGATCCGTTGCCTCGCGGTCCTTGCCGCGCAGGATCAGAAAGCCGTGGTTGATCCAGCGGATCAGGCGGCGGCCAGTCAGATCCGGCGTCCAGCCGGGGCCGGTGCCATTCCCGTAAAGATCAATCCATTCAAAGACCCAACTTTGCGCACGTGAGCGGGCCTTGGCATCGGCAACGGCGGCAAGATCATCAAGCCACCCACATCCCTGTAGCTCGTCGATCACATGGGGCGCCTCGGCGCCGATGCTCCAGATCGATTCTCCGGGCGCTTCGATGAGGTAGCCGGAGAAGAGGAAATTGCCGGCAATCAGTTGCCGACCCTTGGCATAAAGGCCGATCGAACGCGGCTCGGGCTGAGAGACAAAGCCTGTAGGCAGCTTGGCACGCGAGGCACGGCGGGCGTGCCAACGATGCATGAATGCCGTCTGCCGGGCACGCCATGTCTGCGGTCTGGCCAAATCGTGCTGCCTCTGCTGCGTCTTGCTTGCGTCTTTTGCCGGCATGATAGGGATGCCGGCAGGTCAAGTCACGCAGGCTTTCGCAACAGGATCATGTAAAAGCCGTCCATGCCGCCGAGGTCGGGCCAATAGTCGGGCCGGAGCCGGAGGCCGCCTTCTGTGGTGATCCACGCCGGATCAATACCGTCGATTTCGAGCGCGGCGGGATCAGAGGAAAGGCCCTCGTGCCGTTCCAACGCCTCGTCGGCCTGCACCTCGCCCTCGTCGGGCAAGAGCGAACAGGTGCAAAAAAGGAGCCGCCCGCCGGGTTTGAGAAGGGCCAGAGCGTGATCGATCATCTCGGCCTGCAGGTCGATCAGGGCGCCGAATTCGCTGCCGTCCTTGGCGTAGGGCAGATCGGGGTGGCGGCGGATCGTGCCGGTGGCCGAGCAGGGCGCATCGAGAAGGATCGCGTCCCATCCGCCCTCGGCAAACTCGAGCGCATCGCCAGCCACGACCTCGGCCGTCAGGCCGGTGCGGGCGAGGTTCTCGGAAACCCGCTCGAGCCGCCGCTCGGAGAGATCGAGCGCTGTGACCTTGGCACCGGCTGCCGCAAGCTGCATCGTCTTGCCGCCCGGCGCGGCGCAGAGATCGAGGATCTTCTCGCCCTTCTTCGGCGCCAGCACCTTCACCGGCAAAGCCGCCGCCGCATCTTGAACCCACCAGTCGCCCTCGGCAAAGCCCGGCAGGGCGGATACCTGCGCCGACCCCCGAAGCCGGACCGATCCGGTCGGCAGAATCTCGCCACCCACCGCCTGCGCGACCGCCACCGGATCGCCCTTTGCGGTCAGATCAAGGGTCGGGCCGGCAAAATGGGCGTCTTCGATGGCCGCGATGGCAGGTTTGCCCCAGGCCTCGATCAGCGGCCCCCTGAGCCAGTCTGGCAGGCGGGGAACCGGCAGACGATCCCAGGCACCAGGGCGCTCTTGCGCGATCTTGCGCAAAACGGCGTTGACGAGGCCCTTCATGCCTTGGGTGCGGCTATCGGCGCCGACGATGCTGACACAGGCATTGACCACGCCGTGCGGCGCTTCGCCCGACCAGATTTCAATCGTCCCCAACCGCAAGGCATTGCGGACCGAAAGCGGCGGCCCTTTCTTGAGGAATGGTTTGAGCATCCGGTCGGCGCGATCCATGCCGCGCAGGGTCTGAAGGGCGAGGCGCTGGGCGCGGGCGCGATCCTGCGGCGCGAGGCCCGAGAGCGTGCCGGTTGCCAGTGCTTCGGACATAAGCAGGCCTTCAATCGTCACCTGGTCCACAAGTTCATGGGCGGCGCGGCGGGCGGCTAGTCCGGGTTCGGTCATCTGGTCCTCTTGAGCTGA
>JAHEBR010000230.1 GCA_024642185.1 Marivivens sp.
CCCGAGAGGGCCACCACATGGAAGCCACGGTTCGACAGGCGGGCGGTCAGGTGAGTCACCGCGGCACGGGTATTGCAGAAGACGATAGCGTTCTGGCTGTCGTGATAGAGAAGCGTGTTGATGATCGCGTGCTCGGCGTCGATCGGCGAGACGGTCAGAGCCTGATAGGCGATGTCGGCGTGCTGTTCGCGCCCCGAAGTGGTCTGAACCCGCACAGCGTCGCGCTGATACTGGGTGGCAAGGCGGGCAATGGCGGGCGGCACGGTGGCCGAGAACATCAGGGTGCGGCGATCCTCGGGGGCTTCGGCCAGCATGAATTCAAGGTCTTCGCGGAAGCCGAGGTCGAGCATCTCGTCGGCCTCGTCGAGAACGATGGCCCGCAGCGACCCCATCTGCAGCGAGCCGCGCTGGATATGATCGCGCAGGCGGCCGGGGGTGCCGACGACAAGGTGCGCCCCGCGATCAAGCGCCCGGCGTTCGTCGCGCATATCGGTGCCACCTACACAAGAGGCAACCACAGCGCCGGTCTTGGCATAGAGCCAACCGAGCTCGCGCATCACCTGCAGCGCCAGTTCGCGCGTCGGCGCCACGATCAGCGCGAGCGGCGCGGCCGCCGGGCCCATGCGTTCTGCGCCGCCCAGCAGCGTCTCGCCGATGGCGAGGCCAAAGCCCACCGTCTTGCCCGATCCGGTCTGCGCCGAAACCAGAAGATCGGCCCCCGCCAACTCGGGCTTGGTCACGGCCTCCTGAACGGCGGTCATGGTGTCGTATCCGCGCTCGGCGAGCGCATCGAGAAGGGGCTGGATCATGTCAGTTTGAAACTCTTGCAAGGATAGGCACGGCCTAAGGCGCTGGGCCAATGGCCAAGGGGGCCATGGGTCGGTGCGCCTATACCGCTCTTTCGTCAATGTATAGTGCAGATCGTCTGGAAACGGGCGATTAACTGCGCGCCAGTATCCGCCCGGCCCCGATCCAGCCCACAAGGATGCTCGGCGCGTTCGTATTTCCGGCGATCAGGGTCGGGAAAATCGAGGCGTCGCAGACGCGCAGGCCTTCGATCCCGTGGACCTTCAGATCGGCATCCACGACCGAGGTTGCCGCGTCCGCCCCCATCCGCGCGGTGCAGGACGGGTGATAAACGGTGCCGGAGCGGCTGCGGAAATCGGCGATCAGGGCCGCGTCGGTCTGCACCTCCGGACCGGGGCGCAATTCCTTGACGATCAAATCCTTCAGGGGCGGCTGGCTGGCGATGTGGCGCAGCTCTTTCACCGCCGCCAGCATCTCGGCCACGTCTTCATCGGTCGAAAGGGCTTTGGCGACGATCCTCGGTGTGGCGAAGGGATCAGCGCTTCGAAGGTGGAGCGAGCCACGGCTTGTCGGGCGGCAATTCGACAGGCCGATCGACAGCCCCGCGAAGGGATCGGGCGTCAGAAGCGGGCGCTCGCCCACGCGGGGGACGAGGGTCGAGAAGGCCTGAAAGTAAAGCTGCATATTCGGGCGCGGCTGATCGGGGCCGGTGCGGAAGAAGCCGCCGCCATGGTTGATCGACTTGGCGAGCGGCCCCCGCCCGCCGAGGAAATAGCGTATGCCCACCCAGAGCTTGCCCCACCATGGGCGGAGGATGTTGTTATAGGTCGGAACGCTGACTTCCCAAGTATAGTTGATGCCCACATGGTCGTTCATGTGCTGGCCCACATTGGGATTGTCGGCGACAACCTCGATCCCCAAGGGCGCAAGCTCGGCCTTGGGCCCGATGCCCGAGAGCATCAGAAGCTGGGGCGAATTCACCGCGCCACCAGCGAGGATCACATCGCGGGTGGCCCGCACTTCGTGATCCCGACCGCCTTTGCGGTAAGCCACGCCCACCGCCTTCGTGCCCTCGATCAGAACGCGGGTCGCATGGGCGCGGGTCAGAACGGTCACATTCGGGCGCTTCATGGCGCGGCGCAGGAAGGCGCGGGAGGTGGAATTACGGCGGGCGTTCTTGATCGTCATCTGATAGATGCCGACGCCCTCTTGATCCGCGCCGTTGAAATCGGGATTGCGCTTGTGGCCCGCCGCCTCGGCCGAGGCGAGGTAGGTTTCGACCAAGGGATGCAGGTCGGTCTTGTTGGCCGAGATGAACAAGGGGCCGCCCGCGCCGCGATAGGCGTTGCCGCCCGCTTCGTTATCCTCAAGCGCCCGATAGGCTGCGCGCACGGCCTCCCAGCCCCAGCCCTCGCCCGCGATCCGGCCCCAATCCTCGTAATCCGTCCGGTGCCCCCGCGCCCAGACCATCGCGTTGATCGAGCTCGATCCGCCAAGGATCTTGCCGCGCGGCCAGTAATCGCGGTTGCCGCCAAGGCCCGGATCGGCCTCGGTCTCATAGGCCCAGTTCACGCGCTTGTCGTAGAAGAGCTTGCCGTAGCCTAGGGGCAGCGTGACGTAAAAGCGCCGATCCGTGCCCCCTGCCTCGAGCACCAGCACCGAATGCTTGCCGCTCTCGGAGAGCCTGTCGGCCAGCACGCAGCCGGCAGAACCGGCACCGACGATCACATAGTCATAGGTCTGGGTCATGGCCTACCGGGGCTTGTTGGTGTCGTAGAGGGAGCCATAGGCGCTCGGCGTCCAATCGCCAAGCTCGGCGACAGCATAGGTGGCATTTGCCAGCCAGTCGGGGTTGATCTCAATGCCCCAGCCGGGCGCATCGGGCACGGTCACACAGCCGCCGTCGACTGCATAGGGATCACCGAGAAACAGGTCATCCTGCCAAGGGTAATAATCCTCGCCCTCGATGGAGAGTTCGAGATACTTGCCCGCGTTGGGGATCGCCTTGAGAAGATGCATCGTGCACATGGTCACAAGCGAGAGGTTGGCGGCGTGCGGCGTGCAGGGCATCCCCGCTTTGGCCGCCATGGCCGCCACCTCGAGCGTGCGGCAGATGCCGCCCATGTACATCACATCGGGCTGGACGATATCGACCGCGTGCATCGCGATCATCCGCTTCCATGTGGCCAGATCCCAATCCTGCTCGCCACCGGTCACGTCGATATCCAGCGCGGCGGTCACTTCTGCGGTGGCCTCAAGATCCCAATAGGCGACAGGCTCCTCATAGTGGCTGATGCCGTGATCCTGAAGCATATGGCCCACTTCAATCGCCCGCTTCACATGAAAGCCCGAGTTGGCATCGACCAAAAGATCGGCCCGCCCGCGCAAGGCTTTGGACATGGTCGGGATGATCTCTTCGGTGCGGCCCGGCCATTCGTCGATATTGTCGCCGCATTCGGCGCCGATGCGGAATTTGACCGCGTCAAACCCCTTCTCATCGCAAAGCCGCGAAAGGCGGGCGGCCTCGTCCTTGGGTGTAATGTCGCGCTTCATCGAACTGGCATAGGCGCGGAGCTTGCCCGGCGTGCCACCCAGCAGCGCAACAACCGGCTTGCCCTCGCGCCGCCCCTTCAGATCCCAAAGTGCCGTATCAAGGCCCGCCAATGCCCGCGCCCGATAGCTTCCGGGAAACTTGTGCTCGCGCCGCTGAACGAGGTCGATCAGGCGCGGGATATCCTCGCTGTCGTTGCCCAGAACCCAAGGCACAAGCTGCCGGTGAAACACCTGTGCCGTGATATCGGCGTTATAGGTCGAGGTCTGGCCCCAGCCGAAATGCCCATCCTCGGTCGTCGCCTTGACGAAACAGACGAACTCGGTGGCGAAGGTTTCGAGTT
>JAHEBR010000231.1 GCA_024642185.1 Marivivens sp.
ATGAGGCCCGCGATCGCGGTCAGCCCGCCCACGGGCAGGAAATCGAACATGGCAAAGGGCTCGCCCAAGGCCTCGCCGCGATAGGCGGCGATGATGATGTTGGGGGGCGTGCCGATGAGGGTCGCCATGCCGCCGAGGATGGTGGCGAAGGAGAGCGGCATCAGCGTGAGCCCCGCCGCACGGCCCGCCTTGCGCGCCGTCTGGATATCGACCGGCATCAGAAGCGCCAGCGCCGCGACGTTGTTCATGAAGGCCGAGAGGATCCCGCCGATGCCGCCCATCAGCGTGACATGCGCGCCAAGGCTGCGGCTGGAATCGACGAGGGTGCGGGTGATGAGGAGGACCGCGCCCGAGCGCACCAAGCCCGCCGAAACCACCAGCACCAGCGCCACCACAAGCGTCGCCGGATGGCCGAACCCGTCGAAGGCGTGTTTGGTCGGCACGACGCCCAACACCACCCCGACCATCAGAGCAGCAAAGGCCACAAGGTCATAGCGGTAGCGCCCCCAGAGCATCATCCCGAAGACGGCGGCGAAGAGGGTGAAAAGAACGATTTGATCCTGTGTCATACCGCCACTATCGCCGATCCCCCACGCCGCCACCAACCCTTTCCTTGCGGGGATTGCATCGCCCCGCGCCCTTGGGCTATTGACGCGCGACTCCGCAAGCAGAACGAGACGAACGAGGGTATTATGGCCGGCCACTCAAAATGGGCAAACATCCAGCACCGCAAAGGCCGCCAAGACGCTGCCCGGTCGAAACTCTTCTCCAAACTCTCCAAAGAGATCACCGTGGCCGCCAAGATGGGCGATCCCGATCCCGAGAAGAACCCGCGCCTGCGCCTTGCGGTGAAGGCCGCCAAATCGCAATCGACGCCGAAAGATCTGATTGACCGGGCCATCAAGAAATCTCAGATGGGCGACGCGGCCGACTATACCGAGATCCGCTATGAGGGCTATGGCCCGAACGGCATCGCTATCATCGTCGAGACGCTGACCGACAACATCAACCGCACCGCCTCGAACGTGCGCTCCTATTTTGCCAAGTCGGGCGGCAACCTTGGCACCACCGGCTCGGTCAGCTTCATGTTCGACCGCGTGGGCGAGATCACCTATGGCCCCGAAGCGGGCGACGCCGATACCGTGATGATGGCCGCGATTGAGGCGGGCGCCGACGATGTCGAGAGCGATGAAGAAGGCCACTGGATCTATTGCGGCGATACCGCGCTCAACGAGGTCTCCGAAGCGCTTGAAGCCGATCTGGGCGAAGCCAAGGAAGCCAAGCTGATCTGGAAGCCGCAAAGCCGGACCAACGTCGATCTCGAGACCGCGCAGAAGCTGATGCGCCTCATTGACACGCTCGAGGACGACGACGACGTGCAAACCGTGGTCGCCAATTTCGACGTCCCCGAGGACGTGGCCGCACAACTCTGATCCCTTTGCCACCCAAGGCCGCGAGGCGGCTCCCATCCGGGGGCCGTTTCTTTTTGCCTTGAGCTTGCCGCGGCGATCCTGTCCTGTCGCGGCATGAGCAGCCCTTCGACCCACCCGCGCCCCTTGGCCGGCATCCTCTGGATGGTGGCGACGGGCCTGAATTTCGTGATGGTGACGGCGATTGTGAAACACGTCGGTGCCGGCGTGCCGGCGGCCGAGGCGGCGTTTCTGCGCTATGGGCTCGGCCTTGTCTTCCTCTTGCCGATGATCCGCCCGATCCTGCGGGCGCATCTGACCTCGCGGCAGATGAAGCTCTTTGCGGCGCGCGGCGTGGTTCATACGTTGGCAGTGATCCTGTGGTTCTTTGCCATGGCGCGGATCCCCTTGGCGGAGGTCACGGCGCTCAACTATCTCAACCCCGTCTACACAACGATCGGTGCTGCGATTTTTCTTGGGGAAAAGTTCCATATGCGGCGGCTGGCGGCGATTGTCGTGGCGCTCATTGGAGCCCTCATCATCCTGCGCCCCGGCGCGCGCGAGATCATGCCCGGCCATATCGCCATGCTCGGCACCGCTGCGCTCTTTGCCGCGAGCTATCTCATTGCCAAGCGCCTGAGCGATGATCTCTCGCCCACGGTCGTTGTGGGGATGCTGTCGGTCGCGGTGACTATCGGTTTGGCCCCGTTTGCCGCCGCTGTCTGGATCACGCCGACGCTCGAGCAATGCGGCTGGCTGTTCCTTGTCGCCTGTTTCGCCACGGCGGGGCACTATACCATGACGCTGGCCTTCCGCGCCGCGCCGCTTTCAGTGACACAGCCGGTCACGTTCCTGCAACTGATCTGGTCGGTGAGCATCGGCGCGCTCTTTTTTGGTGAACCGGCCGATCACTGGGTGGTCGCTGGCGGGGCGCTCATTATGGCGTCGGTAAGCTTCATCACATGGCGCGAGGCGCGCCTGAGGCGGAAAGCGCCACCGGCGACAACGGCCTGAAGTTTTCATTGATTGACGAGTCAATAAAAACACCCCTAGGGTGCGCCAATCACCTTTGGCGGGCCCCATCATGCCGAAACTTGGAATGGAACCGATCCGGCGCGCGGCGCTGGTCAACGCGACGATTACCGAGATCGGCAAATCCGGCACGCTTGACGTGACCGTGAGCCAGATCGCCAAGCGGGCTGGAATGTCATCGGCGCTGGCACACCATTATTTCGGCTCTAAGGAGCAGATTTTCATCGCTGCCATGCGCCATACGCTCTCGCTCTACGGGGCGGGGGTGCGCGGGGCGCTGGCGATGGCGCAGGGTCCGCGCGGGCGGATCGAGGCGGTGATCCGGGCCGGGTTTTCGACCACGAATTTCCGGCGCGAGGTGGTGGCGGCGTGGCTCAATTTCTATGTCCTCGCCCAGACCAACACCGAGGCGCGGGCGCTTCTCTTGATCTATCAAAACCGGATGCGTTCAAACCTTGTGCATGATCTGCGCCCGCTCGTCGGAGGCCGCGCCGAAGCCGCCGCCGAACGGATCGCGGGGCTGATTGACGGGCTCTATCTGCGCGAGGCGCTGGGCCGCGAAATCCCAAGCGGCGAAGCCGCGACACGGCAGGTTCTCGAAGCGCTGGATCTTGAGATCGGAGCCGCGCAATGACCGCCCCCAATATCCTGATCTTCATGGTCGATCAGCTGAACGGGACGCTCTTTCCCGATGGCCCTGCCGACTGGCTCCATGCGCCGAACCTCAAGCGCCTTGCCGCGCGGTCTGTCCGCTTCGCCAATACCTACACCGCCTCGCCCCTCTGCGCCCCTGCGCGGGCCTCGTTTATGTCGGGGCAATTGCCGCGCCGCACGGGCGTTTATGACAACGCGGCCGAGTTCGCCTCGTCCCTGCCGACCTACGCCCACCACCTGCGCCGCGCGGGTTATCAGACCTGCCTCTCGGGCAAGATGCATTTCGTCGGCCCCGACCAGATGCACGGGCTCGAAGAGCGGCTGACGACCGACATCTATCCCGCCGATTTCGGCTGGACCCCCGATTATCGCAAACCGGGCGAGCGGATCGACTGGTGGTATCACAACATGGGCTCGGTCACCGGCGCGGGCGTGGCCGAGATCACCAACCAGCTCGAATACGACGACGAGGTTGCCTATAACGCGGGCCGCAAACTCTTTGACCTCGCCCGTGGCCATGATCCGCGGCCCTGGTGCCTGACGGTCAGCTTTACCCACCCGCACGACCCTTACGTCGCGCGCCG
>JAHEBR010000232.1 GCA_024642185.1 Marivivens sp.
TCGCAATATCTTGCCGGGGTTCATGATCCCCTCGGGATCGAGTGCTGCCTTGATCGCCCCCATCACATCCCAGCCGCCGCCGTGCTCGGCCTCCATATAGCCAAGCTTGCCCATGCCGACGCCATGCTCGCCCGTCACAGTCCCGCCAAGGCGCAGGGCACGTTCGGCCATGCGGGCGGAGAGGGCTTCGGCGGCGTCCACCTCTTGGGGGTTGGAGGGATCCATCAGCAGGATTGCGTGGAAATTACCATCGCCCACATGGCCGAGGATGGGGCCGGGGATGGGCGAGGCGCCGATATCGGCCTGCGTCTCGGCCACCGCCTCCGCGAGCCGCGAGATGGGCACGCAGACATCGGTAACGATCGCCCGCGCACCGGGGCGCGAGGCGAGGATGGCGAGATAGGCGTCGTGGCGCATCTTCCACAGGCGGTTGCGGTCTTCGGCCTGCCGCGCCCAATCGAAACCGCGCCCGCCATGCCCGGTGGCGATGGTGCCAAAGGTCTCGGCCTGTTCGGCCACGCCCGCCTCGGTGCCGTGAAACTCGACGAGAAGGTGGGGCAGGGCGGGGAAATCCGCCCCCGAATAGCCGTTGACCGCCAGAGCCGTCGCCGCATCGACAAACTCGATCCGCGCCATCGGCACGCCACTCTGGATCGTCTCGATCACCGCCGCCACCGCGCCGTCCATCGTCTCGAAGGCGCAGACGGCGGCCGAGGTGGCCTGCGGCTGGCCGCGCAGGCGCAGGGTCAGCTCGGTGATGAGGCCGAGCGTGCCCTCGGAGCCGACGAAAAGCGCCGTGAGGTCATAACCGGCCGAGGATTTGCGCGCGCGGGTGCCGGTGCGGATCACGCGGCCATCGGCCAAGACCACCTCGAGCCCCAGCACATTGTCGCGCATCGTGCCATAGCGGACGGCGGTGGTGCCGCTCGCCCGCGTGGCCGCCATGCCGCCGAGGCTCGCGTTGGCGCCGGGATCGACGGGGAAGAAGAGGCCGGTGGCGCGCAACTCGGCATTCAGCGCCTCACGGGTTACGCCCGGCTGAACCCGCGCGTCCATATCTTCGGGGTTCACGTCCAAGACAGCGTTCATCCGCGAGAAATCGACCGAGATCCCCCCCCGAACGGCGAGGCCATGCCCCTCGAGAGAGGTGCCAGCGCCCCAGCCGATCACCGGACAGCCATGCGCGGCGCAGATCGTCACCAAGGCCGCCACCTCCTCGGTCGTCTCCGGATAGGCGACCGCATCGGGCGGGGTCAGGGGGAAATGGCTTTCCGATTGCCCGTGCAGATCGCGATCAGACTTGGACCGCGTGATGCGATCCCCTAGAAGGGATTGAAGGGCGTGAATGGCGGTGTCGATTGTCATGGCAGGCTCTTGGAGTGACTTTCGGGCAGGCTAGAGGAACCCGCCCGCAAGGAAAAGCGGCGAGAGGCATGGCAGAGCAGCTAGGCGGATACCTCAAAGACAGTGTCACGGGCCTTGGCCGAGGCTTGGCCGAGGCGCTGCGCGTGATGCGCCGCAAGGGGCCGAGCGAGGTCCAGTTCTGGTTCATCGCTCTTGTGATCGGTGTGGCGGCGGCCTTCGCGGCGCTGCTGTTCCGGCTTGGCGTGTCGGAGCTTCAGGCCTTGCTCTATGGCACCGAGAATGTCGCGCATATCCATCAGGAAGCGGCGCAGATCCCGTGGTACTGGCTCTTGCTGATCCCGATGTTGGGCGGGCTCGCGGTCGGAACACTGCTGCACATCTTCACCGGCGATGGCCGCGTGCGGGCGGTGGCCGATGTGATCGAAGGGGCGGCGCTGCGCGAGGGGCGCGTGGCGCGGCGGGCGGGGCTTGCCTCGGCGCTGGCGAGCTTCATCACCCTTTCCTCGGGTGGCTCGAGCGGGCGCGAGGGGCCGGTGGTGCATCTGGCGGCCGTGATGGCCACCTATGTGAGCCGCTGGATCCACGCCGATGGCGTTCATGGACGCACGCTCATGGGCTGCGCCGTGGCGGGTGCTGTCTCGGCGAGCTTCAACGCGCCTATCGCGGGCGGGCTCTTCGCGCTCGAGGTGGTGCTGCGCCACTATGCCGTGACGGCCTTCGCCCCGATCGCCATTGCCGCCGTGGCCGGAACGGTGGTGAGCCGCCTTGTCATGGGCGATGTGACCGAGTTCTTCCTCTCGCCCAATACCGAACTTGGCTTTTATGCCGAACTGCCCGCCTTCGTCGTGCTCGGGCTCCTCTCGGGCGTGATCGCGGCGGCCCTGATGCGCTCGATCTTCTGGGCCGAGGAGTTTGGCGATGTGCTTCAGGCCCGTCTCGGCATTCACCGCATCCTGCGCCCGGTGCTCGCGGGCGCCCTTCTCGGCGCTCTGGCGATCTGGTGGCCGCACATCATCGGGGTTGGCTGGGGCGTGACCTCCGAGGCGATCACCGGGCGGATGCTTTTGTGGCAGGCGGTTGTCTTTGTGGTCATCAAGATCATCGCCGTAGCGGTGACGATGGGCGGGCGCATGGGGGGCGGGATCTTCAGCCCCTCTCTGATGGTGGGCGCGCTCTCGGGCCTTGCCTTCGGCATCGTGGCCAGCAGTCTCTTCCCCGAGGGTTCAAGCCCGGCGACGCTCTATGCCCTTGCCGGCATGGGCGCGGTGGCAGCCGCCGTCCTCGGGGCGCCGATTTCCACCACGCTCATCATCTTCGAGCTGACCGGCGACTGGCAGACCGGCCTTGCGGTGATGGTCGCCGTTTCGCTCTCGACCGCGCTCGCCTCGCGCCTCGTGGACCGGTCGTTCTTTCTGACCCAGCTCGAGCGGCGCGGCGTGCATCTGGCGGCCGGGCCGCAGACCTATCTTCTGGCCAAGGTCCGGATTACCAGCGTCATGCGTGCGCTTGGCACCAAAGGGGCGCCCGAGGAAGAGGCCTGTTGGGAGATGATCCGCGAAGGTCGCTATATCGACGCCTCCGACACTCTGCAGAAGGCGCTGCCCGATTTCGAAGCGACGGGCCTTGATTTCCTGCCGGTCGTCCGCATCAGAGGCGAGGACAAGACGCCGGACCTCTTGGGCGCGCTTTTCCATGTCGACGCGCTGCGCGCCTATAACCGCGCGCTGGCCGAGAAGGCCCGCGAGGAACACAACTAACCTATCCTAGAGTTCTTCGACCGCGACCCGCTCGGTATCAAATGCAATATAGCAGGCAATCTCGCCCACCGGGTTTTTCGGTTTGGCGTATGTCCAGGCGGCGTCTTTGATCGGGCCGCTCTTGGCAACGATGGTGTAATAGTGCGCCTCGCCTTTGTGGATACAGGTCGCGCGGGTATCGGACGCCTCGAGAAAGGCCATGGCGATATCGCCCTTGGGGAAATAGACCACAGGTGGCAGATCGCCCTCGTTCAGTTCGAGCGCATGATCCGATTCGGCAAGGATCGCGCCGCCGGCACGCACCACCCATGTGCCCTCGAGAGGGCGGATCTTGAAACGGTCGGGCATCTGCCCCTCCTGTCATAACCCCTAGAGCGGAGCGCAAGCACTATTCAGCCAGTCCAGATCGGCCCCGTCGAGGCGAGGTCCGATCTTGGCCAGCGTTTGCGCGTGATAATCGTCGATCCAGGCGCGTTCGTCCTGCGACAAAAGGCTCGTCACGATCAGGGCGCGGTCGAGGGGGGCGAAGGTGATGGT
>JAHEBR010000034.1 GCA_024642185.1 Marivivens sp.
GATCGGCGCCATCGGCATATTGCCCCGAAAGTTCGGTCAGTGCGGCGGCGGCCTCGCCCTTGAGGATCATGTCGAAAAGATCGAGAACGCGGCCACGGTCGGCCAGCCCAAGCATGGAGCGCACCTGATCGGCGGTCGTTTCCCCCGCGCCATGGCTGATCGCCTGATCGAGAAGCGAGGTCGCGTCGCGGGCCGAGCCTTCGGCGGCGCGGGTGATGAGCGCGAGCGCGTCGTCGGCGATCTCGGCCCCTTCGGAGCCCGCGATCTTGCGCAGAAGGGCGATCATCACCTCAGGCTCGATCCGGCGCAGATCGAACCGCTGACAGCGCGACAGGACCGTGACCGGAACCTTGCGGATCTCGGTCGTGGCAAAGATGAACTTCACATGCGCGGGCGGCTCTTCCAGCGTCTTCAAAAGCGCATTGAACGCGCTGGTCGAGAGCATGTGCACTTCGTCGATGATATAGATCTTGTAGCGCGCCGAAGCCGCCCGATAATGCACGCTGTCGATGATCTCGCGGATATCGCCCACGCCGGTGCGCGAGGCGGCGTCCATCTCCATCACGTCGACGTGGCGGCCTTCCATGATCGCCACGCAATGTTCACATTGGCCGCAAGGCTCGGTCGTCGGTCCGCCGGTGCCATCGGGGCCGATACAGTTCATGCCCTTGGCGATGATCCGCGCGGTGGTGGTTTTGCCGGTGCCGCGGATGCCCGTCATGATAAACGCCTGCGCGATCCGGTCGGCGGCAAAGGCGTTCTTGAGCGTGCGGACCATCGCATCCTGCCCGACCAGATCGGCAAAGGTCTCGGGCCGATACTTTCGGGCGAGAACCTGATATGGTTTGGCGGAAGTTTCGGACATTGTGCTCTCTGGTCTGTGCTCCCGAGCAGGGTAATGGGCAGGAAGCCCAAGGTCTACCGGGAAGGAGGGGGTATGGCCGAGTTTGTGGTTGGTGAAATCGAAGCGGGAGGCGGGCGCATTGCTATCACGCCTCTGCCCGGTCGGTCCGGCACGTTTGCGGCCGATTTTGCGCGCCTCGTGGCTTGGGATCCGGCGCTTGTCATCAGCATGACAACACTCGACGAGATGGAAAGCCGCGGGGCTGGCGGCCTTGGCCGCGATCTTGCGGCGATGGGAATCGCATGGGAGCACTTGCCGGTCATCGATTTCGGCGCACCCGCGGGCGAGGTTGAAGAGGCTTGGCCTTCGCTCTCGCTCGTCGTGCGTTCGATTCTCGTCGGGGGTGGCAAGGTGCTTGTCCATTGCCACGGCGGCTGTGGGCGTTCGGGAATGATCGCCCTGCGGCTTCTGGTCGAACTTGGCGAAGCGCCGGAGACCGCCCTCGAACGATTGCGCGGCGTTCGGCCCTGCGCTGTCGAGACAGAAGGGCAATTGGCTTGGGCGAGCCGCCCGCCTATCCTTTCCAACCTCGTCGGTTGAACTCAGACCTTTCCTGCCCGGCTTTCGCCTTTTTCGAGAAGCGGCGATATCGGGCGTGGGCCTCATGGGCTGTCTCGGTATTGTATTTGTCTTCCCGTTGTAGCTTTTGCCAACGGGCCAGCCGGTCCGGGTCTAGGTGCCCGTCTTCGATCGCCGCAAGGATGGCGCATCCGGGTTCTGTTTCATGCTGGCAGTCGCTGAAGCGGCAGGCAGTTGTCAGCTCTGCGATATCCGCAAAGACCTGATCGATCCCGTCAGACGCATCGGTAAGACGCAATTCCCGCATACCCGGAGTGTCGATCAACCAGCCGCCCGCCAGCGTGGGCCGCAAGGAGCGCGAAGTGGTCGTGTGGCGGCCTTTCGCATCGTCCTCGCGGACATCTTGGGTCACATCGGCGATGCCGGTCAGGCTGTTCTGGATCGTCGTCTTGCCGACACCGGACGAGCCGACAAGGGCAAGGGTCTGGCCGTTCCGGCACCACGGCTCGAGCCGCGCGACATCTTCGGGATCGCAGGCATTGATGGCGATAGCATTTGCCAATGGAGAAAGGCGCTGCGCCCGGTGCCTATAGTCCTCGGCATCGGCGGCCAGATCGGCCTTGGTCAGGATGACCAGCGGCAAAGCACCCCCTGCCGCACATATCGCCAGATAACGTTCAAGCCGCGCCGGATTGAAATCGGCGTTGCAGCTGGTGACAATTCCCAGCGTATCGACGTTGGTGGCAATGATCTGGCTCTTGGATTCCTCACCCGCCGCGCGACGGCCGATCGAGGTGAGAGGGTCGAGCCGTCGCACGATCGTCGAACCCTCGTGCACGACCCAATCTCCGACAGCAAAGCGGCCGGTTTCATCGTGGCTGATGAGCGACAAGGCGCCTTCGGGCGAAATCGCCTCGAACCTGTCGCGGTGAACGGCACTAATCCGCGCCGGTGTTTCCCCGTCAGTTATCTGGGGGGCGAAGTGCGCCGACCATCCGAGGCCGGCAAGAGTGAGTTCTGTCAATGTAAGTTGCCCTTCGAGAACATGTGAAAAAGCGCCGGTCTGTGGCGCAGCGGTTCACAACGGGCGGCAGCCTGTTCTCAGGCGGCGGCCCGGAGGCGGGTTGCAATATCCATGAATCCTCCTCCTCCGTTTCATCAAAGATGGCACAGCCTAACCCATGGCGGGTCATTCTGCCAAGAAATTAGGAAAGGTGAGAGGCTGGACAACGACCCAAGCGGGGCTCGTTACGGCTGCTTCCTTCCGGACCTGACCGGGTTGGCGAGGCGCTCGCCCGCGCCAACCTCTCGGGGGCTGATATAGCGATGACTACGGCAGGGTTCAAGGCTAGTTGGCGGCGGGAGCGCATCGCAGCCGCTCCGACAGATCGACCTCAAAACGTTGGAGGCCGTTGCGAGCCTGACCGATGGGCCGCAGACAGCTATCTTTGGCAAGATATGGCATGATCGCTTCGTCGGCGTCGATCCAAGCAGAGGTATTGGGCTGTGGAACGAAGCGCCACACTGGTGGATTTTCGGCGGTTATCGGTCCGTTCCGCAAATAGCGCTGGATCGCCGTCGAAAGAAGATCACCGTCCTTGCATACCACCGGACAGCTGGCCAAGAGATCAAGGCCCCCTTCACCCAGCTTGTGGCTGCTGAGCGCAATGACAAAACTGTCGTCGTCGGCAACCTCGATCCCCCTATGGCACAGATCGGTGATCCGGGGCCTCCCCGGTCTGAGGTCGATGCCGTAGGTAAGGCCATAGAGAATGTCGAAAGTGTAGAGAGGCTTGGCCGGATCAATGAGAGGCTGAAGACGCCCACCTGGACAGACGGGCAGAAATGCCAAAGCTGAATGCGTGAGCCACTGTCGCAGCTTTGCCCCCGTCGCGATGATCGCGACACAGTGATCGGGGAAAGGTGCGAGCTCATATATCTGCCGACGGCGAATCTCACCCGCTGGAAATGCGATGAGAGATTGTCTCGGGGCAATGGCAGAAAGGAGAGGTAGCTCGGCCCAAGGTGAGCCAACAAGCCGCGCCGAAACAGACCTCGCTTGAGCACCGGCAAGAAGTGCGAGGCATGGGTCTGGCCCCAGAACGGGCGTCAGACTTTGGAGTGGCGCAAGGGACGTGCCGACGACCTGATCACAGACATGCCGCGTCGCCCGATGAGCCATGTCGAGTGCTTTGACAATCGCCGGATGAGCAGTCGTTTGCGATGGCTTTGGCGAAATCAGGTCAACCTCGGAGGTCTCGATGCGCCAACGCCCGCGTTCTTGACGAAGCTCCAAAACGATTCTCCCGAGCTGGCTGCCAAATGCGCCGGGGGCGACAACCGGCTTTCCGAATATATGACCAGTGGTTGCATCGATTCCGGGCAGCATGACCATCTGCGGGCCGGGAAAGGGTTGGTGTGTGTGGCCGGCGATGACAGCGTCGATCCCCTCGATCGCGGCGATCCGAAGAAGATTGTCCTGCCCCGAAGGGCCGGTGGTCGATATTCCGGAATGACACAAGGCCAGAACAATATCCGCCGACGCTTTGCGAAGACGCCCGAGAGCGACTTTCGCTGCCGTGACCATATCATCAATTACTAATTCGGCAGCGCCTGCGCCTGGCGGGGTCAGGCCTAGAATGCCAACGCGCAGAGAAACCTCTTGCCCCTCTGGCCCCTGAATTTGCCGCTTGAGAACGATCTCTTGCCGAAGGTTTGGCAGGCAGCCATGTGCAAGGTCGGTGAGCCGCAGATTGGCGGATAAGAAAGGAAAGTTGGCTTGTGACATGGCGACCGACAATATCGAAAGGCCATAGTCCAGTTCGTGATTGCCAACCCCCGCCGCGTCGTAGCCGGCCAGGTTCATCGCCGAGATGGCAGGATGGAGGGTCTGGGCGTTCTCGGCGGCAACATCCGCCATCGGCGTTCCCTGAAGAAAGTCACCGTTGTCGACGAGCAGTGTATTAGGATGGTCGGCCCTCAACGCTTCGATCAAGGTCGCGAGAGTAGCGAGATCGCCTGAGTGGCTCGGAATGTCGCGAAGGTAGTCGAATGGCAGGAGCCGCATATGCAGATCGGTCGTCGCAAGAATCTGCAGACTGAACGTCAGTCCTTCTTGGTGTTCTTGGTGTTCCAACCTATTTTCAGCCTCCCGCAGTCAAATTCAACCATAGGGAGAGTCTGAGGGAAAACCAGCAGTTCTATTCTTGGCGTTTGAAAAAATGCACCCGTCGTGCCAGTTCTGCCGTATGGAACCAGCTCTCTCAAAAATTGCTTTTGTTGGCGCAGTCTTGGATCGCTGTGCCCAGCTTCGCGGCAAGTCCGAAGAGATTAATAGCCTGATCGCGGGCGATGACGGCGACTGTCTTGTTTTTTGGCGCGGACGCCCGCTTGTGCGCGGGGACCAGAAACAAAGACTGGCTCTTCTGCCCGGCGGCCACCCCGTCCTCAAAGACGCGGACGCCCCGCCCATCTTTCTCGGGATGTCGGAGGGCAAAGCCTATTTCGCATTTGAGCTTTCCAAATGGGTGCCTGATACGGAAGGCGAAGAAGCGACCGGCATCTTTGATCCAGGCGAGTTTCCCCATCCCGGTCTTCCGCACGATCATTTGTTTTGCGATCTCAGGGCGGTGATGACCCGGCTCTCGCCGCTTGAGGCCGAACTGGCTGCGACGGCCAAGAGCCTTTTGGTGTGGCACGCAAGCCATCGTTTCTGCTCGGCCTGCGGGACGGAAAGCCAAAGCATTCAATCGGGGTGGCAACGCAAATGCCCGGCCTGCGGGGCCATGCACTTTCCCCGTACCGATCCGGTGGTGATCATGCTGGTGACACTGGGCAACGAGGTCTTGCTCGGAAGATCGCCGGGCTGGCCCGACGGGATGTATTCGCTGCTTGCAGGCTTTATGGAGCCGGGCGAGACGATCGAGGCCGCGGTCAGGCGCGAAGTATTCGAAGAGACAGGGGTCAGGGTCGGCTCGGTTGGGCTTCTGGCGAGCCAGCCTTGGCCCTATCCAAGTTCTCTCATGATCGGCTGCCGGGGAAAGGCAATGAGCCAAGAAATCACTCTCGATCCGGTCGAGCTCGAGCACGCCCTTTGGGTGAGCCGCGAAACTCTGGTTGATGTGTTCGCAGGCCGGCACCCGGTCATTCGACCCTCACGTCGGGGATCAATCGCCCACGCTCTGCTGCTTGATTGGCTTGCAGACCGAGCGGATTGACCTAAAAAGAGCCGGAAAAAGCGGAAGACAGGGCCATGAAACTTAGCGCTCGCGAAGATATCGAAGCACCAATCGACTATGTCTTTGACAAGGTAAGCGATTTTGCATTGCTCGAACGGTCCGGAATGCGACGCGGGGTTGAGGTTGTCCGAAGCGAGGCCGAAGGCAGGACAAGCTGGGATCTTGCGTTTTCGTTTCGGGGCCGACCGCGCAAGGCACTTGTCACGTTGGAGAAGGTCGAGGCTCCAAATTCGCTTGTTGCAGCGTTTTCCTCAGGTGGGCTCACCGGTCATACGGTAGTCGAGCTGATCGCGCTTTCGCGCAATCGGACCCGTCTTTCCATATCGCTCGAGTTTGCGCCGCAGACCCTTTCTGCGCGCCTTTTGGTCCAGTCGCTACGGCTCGCGAAAATGACCATCTCGCGCCGGTTCAAGGCTCGCGTCGCCGATATCGCCGAGGAAATCGAAGAAGGCCACCGCGGCTGATCAGTCGCGAACCTTCTCGTGCCGGCGGGCAGCCGCAGGATATACGCCGAGCAGTTTGAGGTGATCTGTGAAATAATCCAGCTCCTCGAAAGCGAGTTGCACGTTGCGATCATCCGGGTGGCCCTCAATCTCGGCGTAGAACTGGGTCGCAGTGAAATGGCCGCCGACCATGTAGCTTTCGAGCTTGGTCATGTTGACACCATTGGTCGCGAAACCGCCCATCGCCTTGTAAAGCGCGGCGGGGATGTTGCGGACGCGGAAGACGAAGCTTGTCATCATGCCGAATTTGCCACGGCGTTTCAGATCCGGCTCGCGGGCCATGATCAGGAAGCGGGTGGTGTTGCGGTCGTGGTCTTCGACGTGGCGAGACAGGACATCCAGACCATAGATCTTGGCGGCGATTTCCGAAGCAAGCGCGCCTTCTGCCGGATCATTAAGCGCGGCAACCTCGCGGGCGGCGGCGGCATTGTCTGACCAGTTGAGCGTTTGCAGCCCGTTGTCGCGGATAAACTCGCGGGCCTGCCCCAGAAGGATCGACATGCTGCGAACGCGCTTGAGATCGGACAATTTGGCGCCCGGCACGCCCAAAGCATTAATATGCACCCGAACAAAAGCCTCGTCGATGATGTGCAGCCCGCTATCGGGCAGGAGTTGGTGAACATCGGCCACGCGCCCGTAGGTCGAATTTTCGACCCCGATCATGCCAAGCTCGGCGTCGCCTTTTCGGACGGCTTCTATGGCTTCTTCAAATGTGGCGCAGGGCAGCGGCTCGAGATCGGGGCGCGCCTCAATGCAGGCTTGATGGCCGTATGCCCCCGGTTCGCCCTGAAATGCGATACGTCCTGTCATAGCCACTCTCCCTCATAATCACCAAAATGGGCAATAAGTCGCGCCACTACAGCTTGCAAGACCCGCAAGGAAGCGGATACATAGCCCCGAAACTGCGAACAATATGGAACGCGACATGTTCGACACAATGACTATCACGAAGACCATCGCCGGCGTCTGCACCGCACTGCTGATTTTCCTGTTTGGCAAATGGGCCGCTGAATCGCTTTACGGTGGGGCCGAAGCTGGCCACGGCGAAGAACACGCGCAAGCCTATGTTATTCCCGTCGAAGAGGCAGGTGCTGACGGCCATGGCGAAGAAGCCGCCGCCGAAGAAGGCCCCGACTTCGCGACCCTTTATGCTTCGGCCGATGCCGCTGCTGGCGAAGGCCTGTGGCGCAACTGCCGCGCCTGCCACTCTCTTGAGGCCGGCAAGAACAGCACCGGACCGTCACTGCACGGTGTTGTTGGCCGCGCGGTCGATGTAGCCGAGGGCTACAGCTACTCGGGCGCTTTGGAGGCTGCTTTCGACGTATGGAGCCCTGAGCACTTGAACACCTTCCTCGAAAACCCGCGGGGCGCTGCGCCGGGCACCAAGATGACCTTCAAAGGCCTCTCGAAAGCCGAGGATCGCGCCAATCTGATCGCCTATCTCGCGACCCAAGGCTGATCCTAGCAGCCATAAAGAATTCAGAGGCCGCTCTTCGGAGCGGCCTTTTTCGTTGACCGGCTTACCCTGCCCGGTGACTCGCGTTTGACCTCGGCCAAAGCTACCGGGTCAGGGCCTGGGGTGCTGGAGAGAGACGTCTGGCAGGGTGCAGGAGAATGATCCGAGGCGCCAAGACCTGGCCCAAGGTGCAGCTAAAGTGTCAGGTAGGACTTGCCTCGCCCAGGGGTGCTTCCCCTAGCCGGCCTCACCGATCAAGGTGCAGCCCACGGCCCGCGCCTGAAGCCGGCGGCAAGCGAGTTCGGCGGTCTCGCGGCTCAGCCCCATGAAGTTAGCCTCATAGCCGCGCGAACCTTGGGTGATCTTGCGGAGCGACCCGTCGAGCGTGCTCATCTCGTTCAGGGCAACGCGCAGCAAGACGCGTTCGGCCTCGTAGCGGGTGTTATAGACCCCGACATTGATCCCCCAATGGCGGCCGCCAGAGGTTGAGATGCGGGTTACGATTTCCGGTTCGGCTGGCGAGGGCAGGGCGCCAACAACTGCTGACGCCATCACGACATCGCTTGGGCGCGGCTGTGTCGCAACGCTCGCGGCAATGGCAGCAGCGATCTGATCGGCCTCGGCGGCTTCGGCACTTGGGCCGGCCTCTTCATATTCCTCTGTGCCCGCAATTGCCATTTCCAGGGCCTCGGCAATCGTGTCCGCCTCGGCAACCTGCAAGGGCGCGGCGGCAGCCGTCGGTCGTGCGGTGGGCCGCAGGCTTGTCGTCACGAGGCCGGTAACGCGGATTGTCTTGCCTGCGGTGCCTCCGGTCGGCTCGCTCGCCGAGGCGACGACGACCGTATTGTCGGCGGGCATCGTTCCCATGCGTGGCATGACGAGCTTGACGTTCGGCTGAGCGCGGGCAAAGCCCATGTCGAGAAGCTCGGACACCTTGGCATTGCGGTCAGCTGTCGACGAGCCACCAAAGACAGTCGCAATGATCCGCTCGCTGCCGCGTTCGGCCGAGGCGACAAGGTTGTAGCCCGCAGCGCGGGTATAACCCGTCTTGATGCCATCGGCGCCGCGATAGGCATCGAGGAAACGGCGGTTGGTGTTGTTGACCTGCGCGATGCCGGCATCGGCCGAGCGGCGCGAGAACAGGTTATAGTATTGGGGAAAATCATAGATCAGGTGGCGGCCAAGAATGCTCATGTCATTGGCAGTCGAGAGATGGCCGGTTTCCGTCAGGCCATTGGCATTGCGGAAGGTGGTGCGCGTCATGCCCATCGCGGCAGCAGTACGGTTCATCCGGCGGGCGAAGGCCGCTTCGGATCCTTCAAGCGCGATCCCAATGGCTGTCGCAGCATCGTTCGCGGATTTCACTGCGGCGGCACGGATCAGATAGCGCAGGCGGATTTCCTGCCCCACCCGCAATCCGAGCTTTGACGGCGGCTCATTGGCTGCGTCCGCGGTGATACGGACGGGGGTGTCGAGAGTGATCTCGCCTCGCTCGATCGCCTGAAACGCGATGTAGAGTGTCATCATTTTGGTGAGAGAGGCGGGATGCAGGCGAGTGTCGGCGTTGCGGGAATGAAGGATCTCGCCGGTGCGGGCATCCATGACGATGGCGGCATAGGGCGCCGCCGAAACGCCAATGGGCGCCGAAAGGGCGATGAACATCCACAACATTATGAAAAGCCCGGAACGGGCTTTCTGCCAAAAACGACCCAGCACGTCGTCGCCTCTTACTGCCTCGTGGCGCCGACTTCATGGTGACGCCTAATTATGGCGAGACCGTAGCACGAAGCGAATCTCAGGAAAACACTTTATTTTCAAAGGTTTTTGGGAATCGGAAATAGTCACGAGTCAATATATGGTGGTTCTGCGGCGGGAAACCTCTATATAGTGGGGCCTGCTAGAGGCCGGCTATCAGCGTCGGAAGTTCGCCCAGATGCGCGATCTGATGAAAACGCGCCGAGCCGACGGGTGCTTCGGCGCGTTCGTGTTCCCATGTCAAATCATGCGGCACATAGGTCCCCCAAGCGCCGGCGGCGATGGCAGGCAGAACATCGGACCGCATGGAATTACCCACCATCATCGCGCGCGGCCGGTCACGCCGGGCAAAGATACGTTGATAAACTTCGGGTGTCTTCTCGCTGACGATCTCGACCGAGTCGAAATAGTCGCCAAGCCCAGATTGGGCGAGTTTCTGCTCCTGATGAAGCAGATCGCCCTTGGTGATGAGGATGATGTCTGGCTCGTGGCCCAATGTTTCGAGGCATTCCCGAACGTGCGGCAAAAGCTCGATCGGGTGATCAAGCATCTCGCGCCCCATCTTCAGGATTGCGGCGATGGTGGAGGTTGGCACCTTGCTGTCAGACACTTCGATCGCGGTCTCGATCATCGAGAGGGTAAAACCCTTGATGCCGTAACCATAGCGAGCAAGGTTTCGCATTTCGGCTGCGGTCAGCCTTTGGTGAAGTTGATCCGGCTCGACATAGCTGGCAAGCATCTCGGTGAAGCTGTCTTTCGAGCTTTGAAAGAACTGCTCGTTCTCCCAGAGCGTATCATCGGCATCAAAGGCGATGGTCCAGCGTGCGCTCATTAACCGTTCCTCCAGCACTTGGGCTTTCCTTGCAGGGCACTTGGCCTATATTAGTCGATGAAATTGAAGAAGGTCGAACCAGGATCGACATGACGGACAGAGAATTTCTGATGGCCGGGAACCCGGATGACGATGGCGGAGCGGATCTGGGCGTCAAGCTGCAGACGCGCACCCGCACGAAGCGTCCGCCTATGTATAAGGTCCTGATCCTCAACGACGACTTTACGCCGATGGAGTTTGTTGTTCATGTGCTTGAGCGGTTCTTCGGGATGAGCCATGCGCAGGCGTTCGAGCTGATGCTGACGGTGCATGAAAAGGGGCTCGCGGTTGTCGGTGTTTTCTCCTACGAGATCGCCGAAACCAAGGTCACGCAGGTGATGGATTTTTCGCAACGCAACCAGCATCCGCTGCAATGCACGATGGAAAGAGAGTGACGGCGCAATGCCGTCCATGAGCTATGTCCCAATCCCGCCTCTCAACAGCTCTCGATCATGAGGGCCTCGTTCTGCCGGAAGGGCCGGTCGCGGTGATGCGCGCGCCTGAGGGCTATGACCTTGGTTCGCTCGATACGGGCCGCGCGATCATGGTTCACGGCTTTCGGCCTGACTATGAAGCCTCTGAACGAGCAGGGTTGAGTGTCGCGACAGACCTGCCAGATGATCTCGCGGCGGCGATCGTAGTCGTTCCGCGAGCAAAGACACTGGCCCGCGATATGATCGCGGAAGCGGCCTCCAAGGCCCGGCTCGTGATCGTCGATGGGCAAAAGACCGACGGAATCGACAGCCTGTTCAAAGAGTGCCGGGCGCGGCTGGGCAATCTGCCTTCGGTGACAAAGGCGCATGGTCGCCTGTTCTGGTTCGAGGGCGGAGATTTCGGGGATTGGAAAGCGGGCGCGCCGCAAAAGGGCTCGCATGGCTATTTCACAACCGCTGGCGTTTTCTCTGACGGTGAGATCGATAAAGCGTCTGCGCACTTGGCTTCGGCCTTGCCCGCGAAACTTCCGGCCCGCATGGCGGATTACGGCGCGGGGTGGGGCTATCTTTCCAAAGCCGTGCTAGCGCGGGAAGGGGTCGAGCACCTGGACCTGATCGAAGCCGAACTGCGTTCGCTTGACTGCTCGCGCCTGAATATCGACGACACGCGCGCGGCCTTCCATTGGGCCGATGCAACCAAGTGGAAGCCTGCCACCGCCTATGGCGGCATCGTCATGAACCCGCCCTTCCACACTAGCCGCGCCGCCGATCCGGGCCTTGGCCGCGCTTTCATCGCCGCCGCTGCGCGATCTCTGACGCCTTCGGGGCATCTGTGGATGGTGGCCAACCGCCATCTGCCCTACGAAGCCGCGCTGCGGGACCTGTTCCGCGAGGTGGCCGAGACTGGCGGCGACGGGGCCTTCAAGGTCTTTCATGCCTCTCGCCCGAAGAAATAATCTGGCCTAGGGTGCCGCAAACCCCATCCACGGGAGACTTGAGATGTCGTTTTCCATCGCGGGCAAAACCGCCATCGTTACTGGGGCCGCCAACGGCGTTGGCCTTGCCATCGGGCGGCACTTTGTCGAGCAGGGCGCGAACGTCATGTTCTGCGATATGGATGAAGCGACGCTTGAACACGAGCTTGGGGCCGAGGTCACAGATGACGGCCCGATCCGCCTCTTTGCGGGCGATCTGCGCAAGAAGCTGACGATCACCAACCTTTTGTCGGCCACGGTTGATGCCTTTGAGCGGATCGACATTCTTGTGAATGCCTCCCGGCAGGTTCTGATTTCAGACCCTTTGAATGCCAGCGATGACGCCGTCGCAGAGCTTCTTGAGCAGAATATGCTGACCGCCCTGCGCTTGTCGCAGGCGACCGCCAAGCGCATGATCAAGCAGGCTGAGGATCAAGAAGAAGGGCAGGCCGGGGCGATCGTGAACCTGTCATCCATCGCCGCGCGGCTGACCCACCCCGAGCTTCTGGCCTATTCGGTCAGCAATGCTGCCGCCGAGCAGATGACCCGCTCGCTTGCGGTTGCCCTCGCACCATATAGAATCCGCGTCAATGCTGTCGCTTTCGGCAGCGTGATGAGTGCAAGCCTGAAAAGCGCTCTAAAAGAGAACGACGAGTTCAGAAGCGAGATTATCAAACACACGCCGCTGCACCGGATCGCCAGCCCCGGTGAGGTTTGTGATGCGGTTCAGTATCTGGCCTCGGAAGGCAGTTCTTTCGTCACCGGACAGGTCGTGACCGTTGATGGAGGCCGTTCGCTTCTCGATCCGGTTGGGCTATCGGTGCACTAGGGCCTACTCCGCCGGATAAGTGGCGATGCACTGCTGAATGCGGGCGTTCACCGCCCTGAGCATCTCGGCCTGACGTTCCTCAAGGGATTTCAGTTTCTGGTATTCGAGGTTCAGGTCGATCGCGGTCGGGACAAGTTGGGTGACCGGCTCAAGCGTTGGGCACTGGCTGCCTGTGGGCTGGCCCTGTGGATCGAGGCAGGGCTTATAGACCTCGACGAACGTAGTCTTCTCGTTCAGCGCATAGCCTCGATCCACATTGGCGCGGGTGACGGCGACGAGGTTGTTGATGACAGCCATTTCCTTGTTGGCGGTGTTGATGCAGCTGTCGCGCTGGCTGATGCAGGCGGCAAGGACGAGCGGCAGGAGAAGAAGAGTGCGGCGCATGGTAGCTCCTGATGGGTGGGGGCCACCGCAGGAGTGGCTGTCGCGTTCAAACGATGCTAGACGCCGCTGATATGCAATAACACCGCGCCCGAGGATCAGATGACCGACGCTATGGCCCAAGAGAAGACGACCGCTTCTGAGTGGTTCCGCACCCTGCGCGACGAGATTGTCGCCGCGTTCGAGGCCTTGGAAGACAGCCAGACGAGCGGACCCTTCGCGGATCACCCTGCTGGACGTTTCGAGGTCACGCCGACAAAGCGCGCCTCAGACGATGGATCGGATGCGGGCGGCGGCCTCATGTCAGTCATGCGCGGCGGGCGGGTTTTCGAGAAGGTCGGCGTCAATGTCTCGACCGTCTACGGGCGGCTCGGCGAGGCGGCGCAGAAATCCATGGCGGCGCGGGGTGTGCCGGGGATGGCGGATGATCCGCGGTTCTGGGCTTCGGGCATTTCGCTTGTCGCGCATATGCAGAACCCGCACACACCGGCCGTTCACATGAACACCCGGATGTTTTGGACGCCCGGAGCCTGGTGGTTTGGCGGCGGCTCGGACCTGAACCCGTGCATCGAATATGCCGAGGACACGGCGCATTTTCACGCTGTGCAGAAGGAAAAGCTCGATCCCCACGGCGAGGCGCACTATCCGCGCCTCAAGGCATGGGCGGACGAGTATTTCTATGTTCCGCACCGGGGCCGTGCACGCGGCGTCGGTGGCATCTTCATGGACGACTATTGCACCGGCGATTGGGCCGCGGATTTCGCGCTGACGCAGGATATCGGGCGGGCGTTCTTGCCGGCCTTCCTGCCGGTGACCGAACGGCGGCGCAATACGCCCTGGA
>JAHEBR010000233.1 GCA_024642185.1 Marivivens sp.
GGGATGAAGCCCATGTCGAGCATCCGGTCGGCCTCGTCGACGACCATGATCTGCACGCCGGTCAGAAGAAGCTTGCCGCGCTCGAAATGATCGAGGAGGCGGCCGGGCGTGGCGATCAGAACGTCGACGCCGCGGTCGATCAGGGCGTCCTGATCCTTGAAGCTGACGCCACCGATAAGGAGCGCCTTGGTGAGCTTGGTGTGCTTGGCGTAGACGTCGAAGTTTTCGGCAACCTGCGCGGCCAGCTCGCGGGTGGGGCAAAGCACCAGGCTGCGCGGCATCCGGGCGCGGGCGCGGCCACGGCCGAGCATCGTGATCATCGGCAGAACAAAACCGGCCGTCTTGCCGGTGCCGGTCTGGGCAATGCCCAACACGTCCTTGCCTTCAAGAGCGGGCGGGATCGCGCCGGCCTGGATCGGGGTGGGGGTTTCATAGCCGGCTTCGGCGATGGCTTTCAGAACCTTGGGGTCAAGGTTCAGATCAGAGAATTTGGTCATATGCGTCCATTCAAGGCCAGCCGGCGTTCCGGCTTGGCAGGTTATGGAGCGCAATATCCGGGCGCCCCGCGTCGTCGTGGCCCAAGGGGGCCGCGCACTCCATAGCCGTTAGAGCCCGCGCGGTCAATTGCTCCAGTGCCGCCGAGGGCCGCGCGCTAGACCATCATCTCTTTCGTCGCGGTCAGCTTCACGTCGGGATAGTCGCGGCCCACGCGGTCGATGTCCCATTGCAGGCGGGTGAGGTAGACGAGATCGCCGTCATTATCGGTGGCGATGTGCTGTTTGTTGGCGGCGACGAACTTCTCGACCGCCAGCTTCTCTCCCGCGACCCAGCGGGCCGAGGTAAACTGCGAAGCTTCAAACCGGACGGGCAGGCCGTATTCAAGCTCGATCCGGCTGGCCAGAACCTCGAACTGCAAGGCACCCACGACGCCGACGATAAAGCCCGAGCCGAAGGTCGGCTTGAAAACCTTGGCGGCCCCTTCCTCGGCGAATTGCATCAGCGCCTTCTCAAGGTGCTTGGCCTTCATCGGATCGCCCGCGCGGCAATTTTGCAAAAGCTCCGGCGCGAAAGAGGGGATGCCGGTCACGCGCAGCGCCTCGCCCTCGGTCAGCGTATCGCCGATGCGCAGCTGGCCGTGGTTGGGGATGCCGATGATATCGCCGGCCCATGCCTCTTCGGCCAGTTCGCGGTCGGCGGCGAGGAAGAGAACGGGGTTCGAGACCGCCATCGGCTTTTTTGACCGAACGTGGAGGAGTTTCATGCCACGAGTGAAATGGCCCGAGGCCAGACGAACGAACGCCACACGGTCGCGGTGCTTGGGGTCCATGTTGGCCTGCACCTTGAAGACAAAGCCGGTAACCTTGGTTTCGTCGGGCGCGATGCTGCGCGGCTCGGCGGATTGGACCTGCGGCTCGGGGCCATAGGTGCTGATCCCGTCCATAAGCTCTTTGACGCCGAAGGAATTGATCGCCGAGCCAAACCAGATCGGCGTCATGTGGCCCTCAAGAACCGCTTGCGGATCGAGCTTGGGGAGAAGCGCGCGCGCCATTTCAACTTCTTCGATCAGCTTCTCAAGAAGCCGGGCTGGAACGTGCTGGGCCAGCTTGGGATCATCAAGGCCGCCTATCTCGATGGTCTCGGCCACGCGGTTGCGGTCGGCGCGGTCCATCAGTTCCAAACGGTCGCGCAGGATATCGTAGCAGCCGATGAACTCGCGCCCCGTGCCGATGGGCCAGGAGGCGGGCGTTACGTCGATCGCCAGCATCTCCTGAATCTCGTCGATGATCTCGAACGTGTCGCGGCTTTCGCGGTCCATTTTGTTGCAAAAGGTCAGGATCGGCAGATCGCGCAGACGGCAAACCTCGAAAAGCTTTTGCGTCTGGCTCTCCACGCCCTTCGCCCCGTCGATCACCATGACGGCGGCATCGACGGCGGTCAGCGTGCGATAGGTGTCTTCGGAAAAGTCCGAGTGGCCGGGCGTGTCGACCAGATTGAAGCGGAACTTCTTGTAATCAAACGACATGGCCGAGGCCGAAACGGAAATGCCCCGGTCCTTTTCCATCTGCATGAAGTCCGACCGCGTGCGCCGCGCCTCGCCCTTGGCGCGCACCTGACCGGCCATCTGGATGGCGCCCCCGAAGAGGAGGAATTTCTCGGTCAGCGTCGTCTTGCCGGCGTCGGGGTGCGAGATGATCGCAAAGGTCCGGCGGCGGGCGATTTCGGGCGGAAGGGCAGGGCGATTTGTCATGCGCCCCCTATAGGGGGCGTTTGGAGAAAGGGCAATCGGGCCTCAGCTTTGCGAGGCGCGGCGCAGAAGATCGGCGGCGTTGGGGAAGTTCGCCAGCCCTTCGAGCACCTCGTAGTCGTGATGGGTGCGGTGGCTGTGTCCATTCTTGCCAGACAAGAGCCCTTTGCCGATCTCACCGGGGATTGCGCCGATAGTCCTGGGGTCAACCATCAAGGATTCCGCAGCGATCCCTTCGGCAAAGATGATATGATGTTCGTCAAAAAGCAGCTGAAAATACTCCATGAAGCTGCTTTCGCGCTGATAAATGGTGGTTCCATTGATCAGATGTCGAACCTTAACGAAGACCTCCGATCTCCCGAGACCCAAAGCATCCTGCCGTTGATAGACAAACACACGGTGGTTGGGGCTGACTACAAGATCTTCGGCATTGTGAAGGGTGCCTTTGGTGATCACGACGGGGGCTTCTGCGCCTGTCGCGCGGATCATCGACTGGCCGATCCAGCGGATCGGTTGCGCGCCGTCATCGCGGGTCAAGACGCGATCCCCGACCTTGAGATCCTCGATCCGGCGTTGTTCGCCTGTCGAGAGGGTAATGTGGGTGCCGCGGCTGAACGCGACACAGGCCATTCGGGCAAAGAGCGCCCGGGCAGCCTTGGGATCATTGCCGACCAGCCGATACTCGATGTCCTCTTTGAGGGTATCGAGAGGCAAGAGATAGGTCTCAAGAAGAACGCCAAGTTCGACCTCGGCCAAGACAAGGGCCTCGTGGGTTGACCCGTCGCTTCCCATCAGGGTGATGCAGGTATCGAGGAAGAGATCATGGCCACGACCGGTCGCCGTGCTTTGGCTCACAATCTGGAAGGGACGATCTTCACCCGAAAATCGGAAGGCCAGCTGGGTGCGTTTGGCCCCCGGCGCCAGCTTGTAGACATCGTCGAGAACAAGGTCGTCAGAGACAGAAAAATCATCGCCACGCGTCACACCTGCGACCGCGGTGAAATCAGAAGATTTATAGACCAGATGGGCCTGAAGGGCCTGAAACTCAACCAAAGACATTTAACCACTCTAAAAATAGACGATGAACACTTGGTTTTGGCTAAAGTCCAAATGCGGCGGAATATGGCCTTGGATCGGGTCTTCCTTTGGCTATTACTGCGTTTGAGGAATGACCGAGAGGAGAACGACATGGAATTGGGTATTCGCGGCAAGCGCGCACTGGTTTGCGCTGGATCCAAAGGGCTTGGGCGTGGATGCGCCGAGGCATTGGCCGAGGCGGGGGTCGATATCGTCCTCAACGCCCGCAGCGCAGGCCCGCTCGAGGAAACCGCGCAGGCGATCCGCGAGGCCTATGGCGTCA
>JAHEBR010000035.1 GCA_024642185.1 Marivivens sp.
GAAGCCATGATGAGATTTGCCACCCTCGCTACCGTTGCTCTTCTCGCGCTTGGGGCTTGCAAGGAAGAAGACTCCCCTCCACCACCACCTGTTTCCATGACCGAGGATGCTTTGGGCGTCTATTGCCAGATGTCGATGGCCGAGCATCCCGGACCCAAGGCGCAGGTGCTTTTGCAGGGTCAGGAAGCACCGCTCTTTTTCGCACAAGTCCGCGATGCGATCGCCTATCAGCGGATGCCCGAACAGGACGGAATCATAGCCGCGATCTATGTCAGTGACATGGGGGCGGCGCCCAGCTGGGAGAACCCCGGCGCCGACAACTGGATTGCCGCCGACAGCGCCTTCTATGTCGTCGGGGCCGAGATCGCCGGAGGGATGGGCGTTTCAGAGCTTGTTCCGTTCGCGGCGGCCGAAGCTGCCCAAGCCTTTGCCCGCGACAATGGCGGCGAGGTGGTCTCACTTGACCAAATCGGCGACGAGCAGGTCTTGGCGCCGGTCGAATACGCGACGGACGCGGACGGAAATTTCCTGCCGCCTGAGGGCGAAGCAGATGCAGAAGGAACCAACTAGATGCCCGCGATGAACCGCCGACGTTTCCTGACAATCAGCGGCGCGGCTTTGGCCAGCCTGCCGGCGGCACGTGGGCAGGCTGCTCTGTTCACCCAATGGCAGGGCATCGCGATGGGCGCATCCGCCTCGATCAACCTCAGGCATCCGGAAGCGGACCGGCTGATCGCCGATGCGCTGGCCGAGATCGACAGGCTTGAGATGATCTTCAGCCTTTATAGGGCGGAGTCTGCCCTCTCCCGCCTCAACGCCACAGGACATCTGGAAAACCCGCCCTTCGAGATGCTGGAGCTGTTCGGTCATTGCGGTGCGATACATAGGGCGAGCGACGGCCTTTTCGACCCGACAGTCCAAAGCCTGTGGTCGAGCTACGCCAAGGCTTATTCCGAAGGCCGGGCGCCTTCGGAAGGCGAGATTGCAGATGCCTTGGCACGGACCGGTTGGTCTGGGGTGGAGATTGCCTCGGACCGAATTTCTTTCGCGCGCCCGGGTATGGCTTTGACCCTCAACGGGATCGCTCAAGGCTATGTCGCCGATCGGGTGGCCGCACTTCTTCGCAGCGAGGGCGTGGAGGAGGTTCTGGTCGATACCGGAGAGATTGCGGCCGTTGGCGATCATCCCGATGGCGGCGGCTGGCCGGTTCGTCTCGATAGCGGCTCCGGGGTTCTAGAGGAGCCGGTCTTGTTGCGGGACAAGGCTCTGGCAAGCTCTGCGCCACTTGGAACCGTCTTTGATGCTGAAGGCGCGGTCGGGCATATCCTCGACCCGAGGAACGGATCTCCGGCTCGGACCAACTGGAAATTGGTCTCGGTCACTAGCCGCTCCGCAACATTGGCAGACGGTCTGTCGACAGCCATGAGCCTCATGACGCGCTTGGAAATAGACCTGCTTTTGGCGCAAATGCCCGACGCTCGGCTTGTTGCTTTGCTCTGAGCGGGGCTTTCTAGCGTGATTGCGGTCTGGGCGCGGTACGGCGGTCTGTCAGAGCAAGCCCTCGTGAGGGCATTGTCACCGCACCAGCACGATCGGGACTTTGCACGACCGGATCATTTCGGTCGTGGTGGATCCGATCACTAGGCTGCGGATTCGGCTGTGCCCGTAGGCGCCCATAACCAGTAGATCGAAACCCGCCTCTTCGATGTAAGCGCTCAGCGCGGTTTCCGGCTGGCCCGGCAAGATCGCAGCACTGGTTGCGATGCCGGCGGCGGTGAGTTTCGCTTTTGCCTCGGCCAGCCCGGTCTCGACCTCGGCGACTTTTGCCCCGACCGTCGCCACGCAGACGTCAAGCCCTTGGAAGAGGGGGCTTGCCGCGATGAAATCGACCGCCTTTGCCGCAGAGGCGCCGCCGTCATAGGCCAGCAAAACCCGGGAGATCGGCCTGTAGGCGCGCGAGGCGACAAAGATCGGCCGGTGCGTGGCGCGGACGATCCGTTCGAGATTGGAACCCAGATGGCCCTTGGCGAAATCGGCCGCTTCGCCGCGCTTGCCGATCATGATCATGCGTGTATCGGGCGCGAGCTCGCTCACCGCCTCGACCAGATCGCCGTGACGAAGCCGTGAAGACACCTCGACCACTCCGGCCTTCTCCAAAAGGGCGCTCGCGTCTTCAAGGATCGCGCGGCCCTTCTGGCCTATGAGCTTGGCGCGCTGGGCATCTAGATCGGCCAGTTCCTGCAAAAGCGCCGAGCGCGCACCGAGCGAGATGGCGCCGGAATGGTCCTGCGTCCCCACGGCTTCGCGGCGACCCAGAACATGGATTAGTTGCACCGGCGCTTGGGTGCGCTTCGAGACCCAGGCGGCATGGTCGCAGACGCTGGAGGAATAGATCGAGCCATCCACAAGAGCGACGATGGTTTGCGGTGTTGAGGTCATCTATTCCCCCTTCAATGGGCAAGCAGGCTGTCCATCGCGCCCGGCTTGTCGTGGATTGCCAGTTTGTCGACGATGGTCTCAGAAGCCGAGTTCATGCCGATGATCTCGACCTCGGCCCCATCGCGGCGGAACTTGAGAACCGCCATGTCGAGCGCCTGAACGCTCGAGATATCCCAGATATGCGCGGCCGAGACATCGATGATCACCCGGTCTGGCGCTTCCTTGAAATCGAAGGCGTTCATGAAATCCTCGACCGAGCCATAGAACATCTGCCCTTCAACCTTATAGGTCCGCACCCGCCCGTCTTTCGAGATCGTCGTCGTGACGCGGAAGAGCTGGGCGATCTTGCTGGCAAAGAAAATGCCCGACAGAAGAACGCCGATCAGAACCCCGATGGCCAGATTGTGGGTGTAGACCACGACCCCCACGGTCGCGAGCATGACAACAGAGGACGAGCGCGGGTGAACCCTGAGCGCCTTGATCGACGACCACGAGAAGGTGCCGATCGAGACCATGATCATGATCGCCACGAGCGCAGGCATGGGAATCCGCCCCACCCAGTCGCCCAGGAAGACGACAAGGATCAGAAGGACAAGGCCTGCGGTGAAGGTCGACAGGCGCCCGCGCCCGCCGGATTTCACGTTGATCATCGACTGGCCGATCATCGCACAGCCCGCCATGCCGCCGATAAAGCCGGTTGCGAAATTGGCAACGCCCTGACCGATGCATTCCTGATTGCGGTCGGATTTCGTGTCGGTCAGGTCGTCGACGATGTTCTGGGTCATCAGGCTTTCCAGAAGGCCGACAACGGCCACGGCCACTGAATAGGGGAAGATGATCAGAAGAGTCTCAAGGGTCAGGGGAATCTGCGGGATCAGGAAGACCGGCAAGGTATCGGGCAGGGCGCCCATGTCGGAGACGGTGCGCACATCCCAGCCGAAGGCGAGCGTCAGCGCTGTCAGGACGACGATCGTCACAAGCGGCGAGGGGACAGCCTTGGTCAGACGCGGGAAGAGATAGATGATCGCCAGCCCTGCGGCGACGAGCGCATAGGTCAGCCATGTGACCTTGCCGGGATCAAGCTCGGGCAGTTGCGCCATGAAGATCAGGATCGCCAGCGCGTTGACGAAGCCTGTCATCACCGATTTCGAGACATAGCGCATCACGAAGCCAAGCTTCAGAAGCCCCGCCCCGATCTGGATCAAGCCCGCCAGAACGGTCGCGGCGAGCAGGTATTGCAGGCCATGATCGCGCACCAGCGTGACCATCAGAACAGCGGTCGCCGCCGTTGCCGCCGAGATCATGCCGGGCCGACCGCCGACAAAGGCGATCAGCACTGCGATCGAAAAGCTGGCATAAAGGCCCACCTTGGGATCGACCCCGGCGATGATGGAAAAGGCGATGGCCTCGGGGATCAGGGCAAGGGCCACGACAAGGCCCGACAAGAGGTCGGCGCGGATATTGCCGAACCACTGATCGCGATAGGCTTGGAAAGAGATCATTTGATGCAGGTCCTGTCAGATCGGCTGGCGATCAGTTGTTCGCAGCCGCCTACAGGCATTTCCCCCGGAATCCAACCGGTTTGGGACGAACAAGAGGAGGTCTCTGCTGGCGGGAGTTTGCGAGGTTCTCTGATGTCTGCCGCCATCCGAAAGCGCCCCTAGGGCCAGTCAGAGAACCCTGAGGCGTCTTCTGCCGGCTGATCGGGTGCTGTTCTGCGGCGGTTCATCGCCCGTCTGCGATAGGTTCCGGGGCTTTCGCCCGAGGCCGATCTGAAGAAATGGTTGAACTGGCTGGCAGAAGAAAACCCGAGCATGGCTGAAACGCGCTCCACGCTGAGTGAGGTCCGCTGGAGGAGGGTCTGGGCTTCGTGAAAGCACCTCTCCCGCAACAGGTGCGATGGCGGTTTTCCCACAGAGCGGAGGCACAGATCGTGCAGCCTGTCATAGCTCACGCCCAATGCATCGGCATATTGGCTCACCTTCCAGCGCGAGCGGAAATGGGATTCAACAAGGCTGCGGAAACGGTAGATTTCAGAGGCTCGTTGGCTCGGAACCACGCGCTCGCGAAGCTGATCGTCGACGCTGCGCCACAAGAGCAGCAGGAGGAGCCTGACATAGGCCGAGAGGGCGATATCGCTGCCAAACCTGTTTGCGCCGGTCTCCGCAGTGATCCGCTCGAAGATGAGGTCGAGCTCGACAGCGGCGTTGTCGGTCCGGTCGAAGGTCGCCATCAGGTGTTGCTGGGCGAAAAGGCGAAGCTCTGCCGCGGCTGTGGCGACACCGACCGCGTCGTTCAGGATCGCACTTCCCAGAAAGACATAGCTGCCGACACTTCCCGGGGCGATGCGGAGGCGGGTCTCGGCGTCGAGCGGCCCCCAGATCAGAGCCGGGCCGATCATGTCGAATTCCCGGTCCATGGTGAAAGCCACGGCACTTCCGCTCTCGACATAGAAGGCAAACCAGCTGCCTTGGGCAAAGCCCGCACGCTCGCCGATCGTGCGTTCCTGAAGCGCACAATCAATGCGGGCTGCACGGGCGCGGGGCGCGTTGGTCGTGGGCATCCGGGCTCCAATCGGCAGGGTCTTGCCAGAATTTGGCAATATATCCCCATATTGTGACATTCTATTCCGTATTTCCAGCCGTCATGCTGATCCGGTCGACAGAATCTGTCGGCAGGGGAGGACCATGTTCGAGGCCAAGCTGCATATTCAGAATGCAGGGGTAGACGCGCGGGATGGCGCTGTCTTCCAGCGCCTTTCGCCGGTCAACGGCCAGCCCGTGACCCGCGCGGCCTCGGCCAGCCCGCGTGACGCCCGCGATGCCGCCAACGCCGCCGCCGCCGCCTTCTCGCGCTGGCGCGATCTGCCGTCCGAGCAGAAGATCGACATCCTGCGGCGCGGACGCGATCTGATGATCGAGCGCACCGAGGAGCTTGTCGAGATCGGCCAGAAAGAGCTGGGTTCGACGCCCGACTGGATCCGCTTCAACGTTGCCATCGCGGCAAAGGTCTTTGACGAAGCGCTGAAGATACCGGCGCAGATCGAAGCGATGGAAAAAACCACCGAGAAGGACGGGATCACGTCAACCTGCCTGCGCCAGCCTGTGGGCGTGGTTCTGGCCATCGCGCCGTGGAACGCCCCTGTCACCCTCGCGATCCGCGCCATCGTCTGGCCGCTCGCCTGCGGCAATACGGTGGTGTTCAAGGGCTCGGAGCTTTGCCCCAAACTCCACTCGCTCATCGTCGATATCCTCTGCGACGCGGGCCTGCCGACCGGGGCGGTCACCTCGGTTCTCCATTCCCCTGAATCCGCCGAAACCGTTGTCGAGACCCTCGTCGCCCATCCGGCGGTGCGGCGGGTCAATTTCACCGGCTCGACGCGCATCGGCCGGCGCGTGGCCGAGATCGCCGCGCGGCACCTCAAGCCTTGCCTGATGGAGCTTTCCGGCAAGGCCTCGATCATCGTGTTGGAGGATGCCGATCTCGATGCCGCCGCCAAGGCCGCGGCCTTTGGCGCCTATTTCAATCAGGGCCAGATCTGCATGGCGACCGAGCGGGTCGTCGTGGTCGACGCGATTGCCGATGAGTTCGTGGCCAAGCTCGAGGCCGAGTGCGCGGCGCTCCTGACCCGCAAAGAACGGCACAAGGTGGGCGATCTGATCAGCGCCGATGCCGCACAGCGGGTCGGGCGGCTCATTGAAGACGCGCTTGCCAAGCAGGCGGTGCTGCGGGTCGGCGGCGGTGTTTCGGGCTCCTACGTCCAGCCGACGCTCCTCGATCAGGTGACGCCCGAGATGCAGATCTACCGCGAGGAAAGCTTCGGCCCCGTCGCCGCAATCATCCGCGCCCATGACGAGGACGAGGCGGTTACCATCGCCAACGATACCGAATACGGGCTGGTCGCCTCGGTCTATACGAGCGATCTGGCCCGCGCCCGCAGGATTGCGGGCAAGCTCGAAACCGGCGTTTGCCACATCAACGGACCGACCGTCTATGACGATCCGGCCCTGCCATTCGGCGGGGTCAAGGCGTCAGGCTATGGCCGGTTTGGCGGCGAAGCCGTGATCGAAGAATTCACCGAGCTTCGGTGGATCACTGTTCAAGACCCCAGAACGGATTTCCCGTTCTGGTCGTAACGAGTGCCAACAAAATCAGGGAGGAAGACAATGAAGAGAAGAACAGCACTTAAGGCCGCCGTCGCCGCCAGCGCGATCGTCTGGGCCGGGGCCGCTTTTGCCGCCGATCCGATCATCGTCGGCGCCGTGGCGCCCAAGACCGGCCCGCTGGCCGGTGGCTCGGTGGTGACCCACTGGCCGAACATCCAGCTTTGGGCGGGCGAAGTGAACGCCCGCGGCGGCCTCAATGTCGGCGGCGAAATGCGCCTTGTCGAGGTCATCGAATACGACGACCAGACCAACCCCGCCGAGACGATCAAGGCGATCACACGTCTGGCGACGCAGGACAACGCCGATATCATCCTTGCGCCCTATTCGACCGGTCTCAACATCGCGGCCGCACCGATCATGGACAAGCTCGGCTTCCCGCAGATCACCTCGACCGCGGCGACAGATCAGGTGGGCGAGCTGTCCAAGCAGTTCCCCAATATGTACTTCCTGCTCGGCAGCAGCTCTGCCCTCGCCAACGGCGCGGTCGACGTCATGGCCGCGATGCGCGACAAGGGCGAGATCGGCAATCGCATCGCCATGGTCAACGTGGCCGACGCTTTCGGCATCGAGCTTGCGGCTGTTGCCAAGCCTTCGTTCGAGGCCGCCGGCTTCGAGATCGTCTACGAGACCTCCTATCCGCTCGGAACGCAGGATCTCTCGCCGATCATGAAGGCCGCCAAGGCCGCCGAGCCTGATGCCTTCGTGGCCTGGTCCTATCCGCCCGACACCTTCGGTCTGACCGAGCAGGCGATGATCGAGGATCTGAACGTCAAGGTCTTCTACACCGCCGTCGCCACGGCCTTCCCGGCCTATAGCGCCGTCTATGGTCCGGCTGCCGAGGGTGTGATGGGCATCGGCGGGGTCAACAACGCCTCGCCCGAGTTCCTCGACTATGCGGCCCGCCACGAGGCGGCCACCGGCGAGAAGCCCGATTATTGGGCCTCGGGCATGATGTATGCCTCGCTGCAAATCCTCGAGCAGTCGATCGAAGATTCCGGCACGCTCGATATGGCCGTGATCAACCAATATATCAAAGATCACTCCTTCGAGACCGTGATGGGCACCATCGACTTTGACGAGAACAACAACAACGCCTCCTACTGGACTGTCGGCCAGTGGCAGGGCGGCGAGTTCAAGGGCATCGCCTCGACCGGCCGCGAAGGCGTGGTCGCGCCGGTTCTGAAGAACGGCTGGAAGTAAGACCAAGTCGGGTCCGGCTCCGGCCGGGCCCGCACCACTTTCGAGGACACAATGGATATCATCGTCACGGGCCTGCTTTTGGGCGGGACCTATGCCCTCATCGCCACCGGGCTCAATCTCCAGTACGGGGTCGCCCGGATCATGAACCTCGCCAATGGCGAGATGCTCGTGGTCGGGGGGTTCACCGCTTTCGCGCTTTATACCGGCGCGGGCATCAGCCCGGTCCTGACGCTCTTTATCGTGGCGCCGCTCGCCTATGTGCTGAACTGGGCGATCTATCGCGTGATGCTGCGCCCGCTGGTGAAACGCGCCAAATCGCGCGGGATGCTTGAACAGGAGTCGATCCTGACGACCTTCGGCCTGTCCTTCACCATGGTCGGTCTGATGCTCTGGATCTTCGGCGGCAGCTATTTCAAGTATTCTTTCCTCGCGCGGCCCTTTGTCCTTTTCGGCGACAACTACGGGCTCAACCGGATCGTCGCCTTCCTCTGCGCGGTGATCATTTGCGGGGCGCTCTATCTCTGGCTCAATCATTCCCGCGCCGGCATGGCGATCCGCGCCGTTGCGGTTTCACCCGAAAGCGCGCGGCTTGTGGGTATCGACGTGCCCAAGCTCTCGGCCCATGCCTTCGCCATCGGCGGCGCCGTGACGGCGATGGGTGGCGCCGTGATCTCGACCTTCCTGACGCTCGACGCCTCGACCGGGGTGATCTTTACCATGAAGGCGCTGATCATCGTCATCATGGGCGGGGTCGGAGACATCCGGGGCACGATCATCGCCGCAATAATTCTCGGCGTGGGTGAAACGCTCGTCGCTTCGCTCATCAATCCGGGCCTGACGCTCGCAGCGGCCTATGGAATGTTTATCCTGATCCTGCTGTTCCGCCCGCAAGGCCTCTTCGGGAGAAAGCCCGTATGACCGCCCGCGACTGGAAGAACCTTGTTCTGGGCTCAGTCCTGCTTGGGATCGCCGCGCTCCTGCCGCTCACCGGCGATGCCTATGCCATCGCCCTTGGCGTCAACATCGCGATGTATGGCGTTTTGGCGACGAGCTGGGCGCTCTTTTCGGGTCCGACCCATTACATCTCGCTCGCCACCGCCGCCTTCTTCGGTGTGGGCACCTATGTGACCGCCTCGGGGATCGACGTTCTGCCCTATTGGGCGCTGCCTCCGCTCGCCGGAATCATCGGCGGGATCCTCGCGGGGATCGTCGGTTTGGCGACGCTGCGGCTCTCGGGCGTCTATTTCGTGATCTTCACCCTCGGACTTGCGGAAATGATCCGCCAGATCGTGACATGGTGGCAGAACGCGACCGGACACAAAGGAAGCTATGTCCTGACCGACCTCACCGAGAACCACATCTACTGGCAGCTCCTCGGGGTGGCGGCGCTGGTCTATCTCGCCGGTTGGGCCATCGGCCGCTCGCGCCTCGGCTTTGCCCTGCGGATCATCGGCGACGACGAGCAGGTGGCCTCGCATGTGGGGATCAACACAGCCGTTTCGAAAGTTGCGCTTTTCATCGTGCCCGGAGCGGTCGCTGCCATTGTCGGTGCCATGATCGCGCCGCGCTATATCTATATCGAGCCTTCCACCGCCTTTACGCCGATGCTCTCGTTTCAGGTGGTGATCATGGCGATGCTGGGTGGCACCGGCCGCCTCTGGGGGCCGATTGTCGGGGTCATCCCCTTCACGCTTCTGTGGGAGGTGATCTCGGTCTCTTTCCCGAACCAGACCACGCTGCTTCTGGGTCTGTGTTTCCTGCTGATCGTCTATCTCCTGCCGAACGGCTTTGTAGGTCTGTTCGAAAAGATCCGTGCGCGCGCGCTTTCGAAGGAGGCCTACCAATGAGGGGCGGCGCGCAGGTTCTGTCGCTCCGCGGGGCGACCAAGCGGTTCGGCGGCCTTGTGGCCGTGGACGGGATCGACTTCGACGTGCACGAGCACGAGGTGCTTGGGCTGATCGGGCCGAACGGTTCGGGCAAGTCCACAACGCTCAACCTGATTTCCGGCGCGCTTGCGCCCACCTCGGGGACGATCACCCTGCGGGGCGCTCCGATCTCCGGCCAGCCCGCCCGCGAGATTGCCCGCCGGGGCGTCGCGCGGACTTTTCAGCTCGTGCGGCTCTTGCCCTCGATGACGGTTCTGGAAAACGTCATGGCAGGCGCCGTCTTCGGCCACCGCCGCCGCTGGGGCCATGCCGCCGAGGCGCAGGCGCTGGCGGTTCTGGAAAAGGTCGGCCTTGCCGGAGCCGCCGGGTCGCGCGTCGGGCAACTCACCTATATCGACACAAAGCGGGTCGAGCTGGCGCGGGCCTTGGCGGGGGATCCGGAGGTTCTGCTGCTCGACGAGTGGCTCGCCGGCCTCAACCCGACCGAGCTGGAACAGGGGATCGACCTCATCCACAAGCTGCGCGACGAGGGGCGGACCGTAGTCCTCGTCGAACACGTCATGGATGCGATCCGCTCGCTTTGCGATGCCTGCGTGGTCATGTCGTCGGGCCGCAAGATCGCCGAGGGCACGCCGAGCGAGGTCTTGTCCGATCCCGAAGTGGTCCGCGCCTATCTGGGAGACGACAATGCTTGAGGTGCGCGATCTCTCGGCCAGCTATGGCAAGCACCGCGCCCTCGAAGGCGCCTCGCTGCGCGTGGATCGCGGCGAGATCGTCGTCATCCTCGGCGCCAATGGTGCGGGGAAATCGACGCTTCTGAAGGCGATCAGCGGCATCTGCGAGGGGCGCGTCAGCGGCTCGGTGACGATGAACGGGCACCAGCTTGTCGGCGAAAAGCCCGACCGGATTGTTGAGGGAGGTATCGCCCTCGTCCCCGAAGGGCGCGGGATATTTGGCGAGTTGACGGTGGAGGAAAACCTCTTCCTCGGTGCCTATGCCCATCGCGCCCGCGACGAGGAAGACGGCAATCTCGAGCGGGTCTATCGCCTTTTCCCCAAGCTCAAGGAACGGCGGCGGCAGGTCGCCCGCACCATGTCGGGCGGCGAGCAGCAGATGGTCGCCATCGGCCGGGCGATGATGTCGAACCCGGCGGTTCTGACGCTTGACGAACCCTCGCTTGGCCTCTCCCCGCTTTTAAGCAAGGAGTTGTTCCAAAGCCTCAAGGCCGTGCGCCAGACGGGCATCGGCATCCTGCTTGTCGAACAGAACGCCAAGGCATCTCTGGCGATTGCTGATCGGGGGTATCTTCTGGAGAACACTCACATCATCAAGGAAGACAGCGCGCGCAACCTTGCGGGCGATCCGGCTGTGCAAAAGGCCTATCTCGGCGGCGCGGCGGCTGGCTCTGGTCCTCGCGCGGGCCGTTCTGGTGCGGCCGCCAAACCCGCTCCGGCAACCTTTGTCCCATCGGAACCAAGGCCCTCGGCAGGCCCGTCGCCCGCCGATATCGCCGCCTCGGCGCTCCAGTCGCTTGCCGCTCCGGCCCGTCCGGCTCCGGCCAAGCCTGCCGCCCCAGTGCAGGCCGCTTCTGCACCCGCCCCCAAGCCCGCGCCGCAGCCCGCCCCCGCTCTGGCTCGCCAACCCGCGCCAAGCGCGGCGGCGGTCCACGGGATCGACGTTGACAGCCTTGTGGCCCGCGCCCGCGATCTTTCGTCCTCGCGGCCCGAGGCGCCGAACGGCCAAGTGCCGCCGCCCGCCAGCACACCCGCCAAACGCCCCGCCTTGACGATGCCCGATCTCAATTCCCACGGCGACAGGCTCAAGGCTGTTCTCGATGAAATCGAAATCGCAGCCGCCCGCGCGCGGCAGCGCAGCCAGACACGCAGCGGCCGCGATGGCCGCGACAGATACTGAGGAAAGGATAGGACAATGCTTGATGCCATGAATGCCTCGCCCACCATCAAGGGCATGTATATCGACGGCAGCTGGGTTCCTGCCGCACGAACCTTTGAAGATCTCAACCCGTCGGACAATTCGCTCTACGCCCGCATCCCCGATGGCTCGGTCGAGGATGTGCGCCGCGCGATCAAGGCGGCCAAGGCGGCCTTTCCGGCTTGGTCCAACATGCGGTTCCACGACCGCGCCCATTACCTCTTGAAGATCGCCGATGTCTGGGAAAGCCGGAAGGACGATTTCGTCGCCGCAGCAGTGGCCGAAGGCGGCGGCTGGTTCGGCAAGGGCGTTTTCGAGGCGGGATATGTGGCCGAGGTGTTCCGCTCGGCCGCGGCGCTTTGCTATCAGAATATCGGTGAAATCCTTCCCTCCGAGCATGGCAAGTTCTCGATGGCGACACGTTGGCCCTTGGGCGTGGTCAGCGTGATCTCGCCGTGGAATATGCCCGGCATCCTGACCTCGCGCGGCTTTGCCGCGGCGCTGGCGGCGGGCAATACCGTGGTGCTCAAACCCTCCGAGGATACGCCCTATTCGGGCGGTCTCTTCTTTGCCGAGGTGCTTGAGCAGGCGGGCATCCCGAAGGGCGTTTTCAACGTTGTGACCTGCTCGCGCGAAAGCGTCGGCGCGGTGGGCGACGAGATGATCGGCAACCCGACCGTCAAGGCCGTGTCTTTCACCGGCTCGACCGCCGTGGGCCGCCATATCGCCGCGAAATGCGGGGCGTATCTGAAGAAGGCCTGCGTCGAGCTTGGCGGCAAGGACAGCATGATCATCCTTGAAGATGCCGACCTCGACCATGCGGCCAAGGCAGCGAACTTTGGTTCTTTCATGCATCAGGGCCAGATCTGCATGTCGACCGAGAAGATCCTCGTGCACGAAAGCATCTATGACGAATTCATGCGCAAGTTCCTCGCGCGGGCGAAGAAGCTCAAGACCGGCCACACCAACGACAAGGACAACGTGATCGGCCCCTTGGTGAACACCCGCCAAGCGCTGCGGGTGAAGGCGCTCATTGACGATGCCGTTGGCAAGGGCGCGACGGTGGAGCTGGGCGGCAACGCCTGGGACAATTTCGTCGAGCCCACGGTCCTGACCAACGTCAATTCCCAGATGAACATCTGGCATGACGAGACCTTCGGGCCGGTGGTGATCGTGGTTCCCTTCCGCACCGAGGAAGAGGCGATCGCCATCAACAACGATACCGAATACGGCCTCACAGCCGCGATCATGACCCGCGACGAGGCCCGCGCCCTGCGGATGGCGGGCGATCTGGAGACGGGGATGTGCCACATCAACTGTCAGAACATCAACGACGAGCCCCATGTCCCGTTTGGCGGGGTAAAGGCGTCGGGCGTCGGCCGCTATGGCGGCCGCTGGTCGCTCGATGCCTTTACCGAGCTGCGCTGGATCACGCTCGACCGCGGCGGGCGGCATTTCCCGCCGGTATTCTAAGGGAGGAAAGATCATGACAGCCTGGGGATGGGTCATTCTTCTGCTCGTCATTGTCGCGGCGCTTGTTGTGCTTGCGGCATGGTTCTATGAGCGGGCCACAAACGAGGTCAGCATCGTCAAAACCGGGGTCGGGGGCCGCAAGGTCGTCATCGACGGCGGCACTCTGGCGATCCCGTATTTCCACGAGATCGCCCGCGTGAATATGCAGACGATCCGCATGGACGTCTCGCGCAAGGGCAACAGCTCGCTCATCACCAAAGACCGGATGCGCGTCGACGTGGGGGCCGAATTCTATGCCTCGGTGGTGCCTGAGAAGGGGGCCATCGCGCGCGCCGCACAGACCTTGGGTCGGCGCACCTTCCAGCCCGATCAGCTCAAGAGCCTGATCGACGGCATGATGGTCGATGCGCTCCGCTCGGTCGCGGCACAGATGACGATGGACGAGCTGCATGAGGACCGCGCCAAGTTTGTCGGTCAGGTGCGCGATACGCTGAAAGACACGC
>JAHEBR010000234.1 GCA_024642185.1 Marivivens sp.
TCGGGACCGCCGCGATGATGATCGACATGATCCCGGCCGGCAGACGTGTGATCGCCCAGTAAAAGGTGAAATTCGGAATGATGGTGCCGATGATCGCGATGACGACGGCAAAACGGATCGCCGGACGGGTGACCTGAAAGCTGCGACCGCGCGCAATCGTGACCCCGCCGAGGACCAGTGTCGCAATCACGAACTGCCAGAAGATCAGGCCGAAGGGCTGATAGCCCGTGGATGTCGCCCACTTGCCCAGAACCTGCGTGCTGCCCCAGCCTGTCCCCACAGCGCCCAGAAGCAGAAACAGCATCAGATTGCGGCTCATGCGGGCCCCGCCGCAGCCAGACGCCCGCCTTGACGCACCATCTCGACCCGTGTCGCCTTGCCGGTGCGGTCGTCGGTCTCGATGTAGAGGCCGGAAACGGTCACCTCGCCCATCGCCGGTTCAAACCGCTCTTTCGCCATGCCGGTGATGAAGCGGCGCATCGGCTCGTCTTTCTTCATGCCGATCACCGAATGATAATCGCCGCACATCCCGGCGTCGGTCTGATAGGCGGTGCCGCCCGGCAGGATCATCGCGTCAGCGGTCGGCACATGGGTGTGGGTGCCCACCACGACGCTTGCCCGCCCATCGCAGAAATGGCCCATCGCCATCTTCTCGGAAGTGGCCTCGCAATGCATATCGACAAGGCTCGCCTGCACAAGGCCGCCAAGCGGATACTGCCGCAGAACGCCGTCGATGGCCGAGAAGGGATCGTCGAAGGGCCGTTTCATGAAGACTTGGCCCAACACCTGCGCCACCAAGACCTTCCGGCCCCCTGCGGCGTTGAACACCCGCGCGCCCTTGCCCGGCGCGGCCTTGGCATAGTTGAGCGGGCGCAGGATGCGCGGTTCCTGCTCGACGTAGGCGAACATATCCTTCTGGTCGAAGGCGTGATCGCCAAGGGTGATCACATCGGCGCCCGCATCGAGGATCGCCTTGGCGTGGCCCGCGCTGAGGCCCATGCCGCCGGTCGCGTTCTCGCCGTTCACAACGACGAAATCGAGCTTCCACGCCGCCCGCAGGCGCGGGATTTCGCGCTCCACAGCGGCACGGCCGCCGCGCCCCATAACGTCACCTAGAAAGAGTATCTTCATGCCCCACCTCTAGGCGCGGGCAAGCCAAAGGGCAAGCGGCGGAAACCTAGCGGCGCGGCTCGATGATTTCGGCTTCGGTCACGATCATGTCGAGCGGCTGGTCGGTCGGCTCGAGCGGCAGGGCCTCGGCCTCCTGCGCCCCATAGGCGAAACCGATCGCCAAAGTCGGACGCGCGGCGCGAAGAAGCTCTAGCGTCCGGTCGTAGAAACCGCCGCCATAGCCGAGGCGGCCGCCCCTCCGGTCAAAGGCGACAAGCGGGACGATGAGGATTTCGGGCGTGATCCACTCGCCCGTCGCCGGGATCCGCGCCCCGAACTCGCCGTCGATCATCTCGCAATCGGGCTCCCAGCGGCGAAACTTCAGCGGCTGCGCCTTGCCAAGGATCACCGGCACGCCCACGGGGCCATGCGCGGCGGCCTCTTCCATGGCAGGGGTCGGGTCGATCTCGGTCCGCATCGCCATATAGCCCGCCACCGGCACGCCGCGATATCCCGCAAGGATCGACGACAGAAGCGCCGCCGAGCCGACACCAGCCTCATGTGCGGCCTTGCGGCGGGCGAAGGCGGCTTTGCGGGCCTCGGCCTTGATGGCGGCAAGATCGGCGCCGGTCATATCAGCACAAGAGCGGCAAGGCCGAGGAAGGCGAAGAAGCCCACCACATCGGTCACGGTCGTGACGAAAGCGCCAGAGGCCAGCGCGGGGTCGATGCCGAACTTCTCGAGGAGCACGGGGATCATGGTTCCGGCGAGGCCCGCAATGATGAGGTTGATCACCATCGCAACCGCAATCACGACGCCCAGCATCGGCGTGCCGAACCAGACCCAACCGACAAGCCCCATCGCCACGGCAAAGATCAGGCCGTTCACCAGCCCCACCAGCGCCTCCTTGCGGATCACCCGCCAGACGTTGGAGCTTGTCAGATCGCGGGTGGCGATGGCGCGCACCGCCACGGTGAGCGACTGGGTGCCGGCATTGCCGCCCATCGAGGCGACGATGGGCATCAGGACCGCCAGCGCCACAAGGCCGGCAATGGCTTCCTCAAAGAGCGCGATCACGCCCGAGGCGATCACCGCCGTCACAAGGTTGACCGCCAGCCACGGCAGGCGCTGTTTGGTGGTCTCGATGACGGTGTCCGAGAGGCTGCCTTCACCGACACCGGCGAGGCGAAGGATGTCCTCCTCGTGCTCTTCGTCGAGAAGGGTCATGGCGTCGTCGATGGTGATCATGCCCACGAGCCGGTCGTCGTTATCGACCACGGGCGCCGAGATCAGGTGATAGTGGTTGAAGGCATGGGCCACATCGGCGGCGGTATCCTCGACGTGGAAGGTGCGGAAACTGTCCTCGGTAATGTCGCGCAGCTTCGCGGTCCGCTTGCTCGAAAGGACGCGCCCGAGGGTGACATAGCCCACCGGCTTGATCTTGGGGTCGACCATGACGACGTGATAGAACTGGTCGGGCAGTTCGACATCCGAGCGCAGATAGTCGATCGCCTCGCCCACACTCCAGTGTTCGGGAACCCAGACCACCTCGGACTGCATATGGCGGCCGGCGGATTCCTCGGGATAGGCCAGCGCCTTTTCAACGGCGACCCGCTCGGTCGCATCAAGCGCGTCGAGAACGGCTTCCTGCTGCTCCTCGTCGAGATATTCGACAAGGTCGACCACGTCGTCGGATTCAAGCTCGCGCACCGCCTCGGCCAACTCGGCAGGCTCGAGCCCATCGATGATCTCTTCGCGCAGGCCCTCGTCAAGTTCGGAGAGGATGTCGCCATCCATCCCGCCTTTCCAGACGCTCAAAAGGTCGCGCCGCTCGCGCGGGTCGATGAGCTCGATCACATGGGCGACGTCGGCGGGGTGCAGGGGATCGAGGAGGGCATCGAGCGCCTCGGAGTCGGAGGCTTCGACGGCCTCGATCACCTCTTCGACGAGGCGGTCGGTGACGCCGAAGGCTTCTTCTTCCTCGTCGTCTTCGTGTTCGAGAATCTGGTCGCTCATTCCGGCCTCCCCGTTTGGGCGCAACATAGCGGCTCGGAGCCAAGGAACAACCACGAGATGGCAAGAATTGCAGGGGCGGCAATGGCAGCGGCGATTATCCGCGGAATATTGAAACTGCCTCGCTCAATGCTCGATTTACCAAGAAGATCGGGCCGCGTATTGTGCCCCCATGTCCAAGCATCTTCTTCTCGGCCAGACGCTGGCCTTCACCGGTGATCCGTTTCAGACCGACTGGAGCGAGGTGACGCGCACCTCCTCGCGGGGGGCCGTCCTGATCGAGGGCGCCCGCATCGCCGCCGTGGGCGAGGCCGACGATCTGCGGCGGGCGCATCCCGGGGCGGAAGTGACCGACTATGGCAATGCGCTGATCACCGCAGGCTTTGTCGACGCGCATATGCATTATCCCCAGACGGGGATCATCGCCAGCTGGGGCAAGCAGCTGATCGACTGGCTGAATACCTA
>JAHEBR010000235.1 GCA_024642185.1 Marivivens sp.
ACAAAGCCGATGTGGCCATCCTCGGCCTTATCCGGGGTGGCAAGCGGCGCTATGGGACCTCGGCCAATACGGAACTCAGGGCGCTTGATCACATCGTGATCGAAGCCGCGCCCGAGGCGCTTGACGAGTTCCGCGCGGCCCTCGGCCTCAAGATCAGCGGCAAGAAGAATGGCGATGCGCCCAAGGCGGCGGCGGCGGGCATGGCGCTGGCGGAGGTCGTCGTGCCGGACGGCGCGCGGATCGCGGGCAAGACGGCCGAGGCCATCGGCCTCGCGTGGCGGCAGAACACCGTCCTTCTCGGCATCTCGCGGCGCGGCCGGCAGATCCGCACGCAGATGCGCAAGACGGTGATCCGCCCCGGCGATATCCTGCTGCTGCTGACCCCCAAGGACCGCTCGGCCGAGATCGTCGAATGGCTCGGCTGCCTCGCCCTTGCCGACCGTGGCCTTGCCGTGACCGCCGACAGGAAGGTCTGGCTCGCCATCGGCCTTTTCGCCGCGGCCGTGCTGGCGGCAAGCGTTGGCCTCGTCTACCTGCCCGTGGCGCTCGGGATCGTCGTTGTGGGCTATGTGCTGACCGGCATCCTGCCGCTCTCGGAGCTTTACAGCCACATCGAATGGCCCGTGGTCGTCCTCCTCGGCTCGATGATCCCCTTGGGCGCGGCGCTTGAAACCTCGGGTGGCACCGAACTCATTGCCTCCTCGCTCACAGGTTTCACCCAAGGCTGGCCCGCATGGGCGGTTCTCACCGTTTTGATGGTGGTGACGATGACCCTCTCGGACGTTCTCAACAACACCGCCACCGCCATCGTCGCGGCCCCCGTGGCGATCGAGATGGCCCAGAGCCTCGGGGTCTCGCCCGATCCGTTCCTGATGGCTGTCGCTGTTGCCGCCTCCTGCGCGTTCCTCACGCCCATCGGGCACAAGAACAACACGCTGATCCTCGGCCCCGGCGGCTATCGCTTCTCGGATTACTGGCCGATGGGCCTGCCGCTGGAAATCCTCGTCATCGCGGTATCGATCCCTGCGATCCTTGTGTTCTGGCCGTTGTGAGCGGCTAGAGCGGCCAGACGAGCGGGATCAGAGCGGAAACCAAAAGGCCCATCGTCAGGTTCAGGGGAATGCCCACCCGCAGAAAGTCGGTAAACCTGTAGCCGCCGGGGCCATAGACCAGCGTATTGGTCTGATAGCCTACGGGCGTGGCGAAACTGGCCGAGGCGGCCACCATCACGGCAACAACCAGAGGCCGCGCGTCGATGCCCAGGGCGGTGGCAAGGCTAATGGCGATCGGTGTGACGACCACGGCCACCGCGTTGTTGGAGACAAGCTCGGTCAGGATCGAGGTCACGAGATAGACCGCCCAGACCACCATGAAGGGCGGCAAGGCGCCCAGCGCGGGCGAGACGCCTTCGACGATCATCGACACGGCGCCCGTGCTTTCGAGCGCCGCCCCGACCGCGAGCATCGAGAAGATCAGCGCCAGAAGCCGCCCGTCGATAAAGCCAAACGCCTCTTCGGCGTCGATGCAGCGGGTGCCAAGGACGAGCGCAACGGCGAGCACGGCCAGAAGCAGGATCGGCGCGACGCCCAGCGCGGCCAGAACGACGATGCCGACGAGCGAGGCAATGGCAATCGGCGCATGGGCGCGGCGATAGGCGCGGGCCGAGGGTTCGGACACCGAAACCATCTCCATATCCGCCGCCAGCCGCCGGATATCCTCGGGCGCGCCTTCGAGAAGGAGCGTATCGCCCACCCGCACGATCAGATCGTCGATCTGGCGGCCAATGTTCTTGTCGCGGCGATGGACCGCGAGGGCATAGACCCCATAGCTGCGGCGCAGGCGCATATCGCCCAGCCGCCGCCCGATCATCTTGCAGCCGGGCGAGATCAGCGTCTCGACAGTCGCCGTTTCGACCTCCGAGACCTGATCCACGGGCCGCAGGTTCTTGTCTTGCTGCAGGCTCAAAAGCTCGGCCATCTGCGTGCGCAGCACCACCCGGTCCCCCGCCCTGAGCGTCACCGCCGCCAGATCGCGCCGCAGCGAGACCTCGGCGCGCACCACGTCAATGAGGCGGACGCCATCGCGCTTGAACAGTTCAACCCCCGTCACCTGCCTGTCGATCAGGCTGCTGTCGGCGGGGATCACGACCTCGGTGAAGAACCGCATCTTGGTGCGGTCGGACAGCAGGGTCGCCATGCTGTCACGGTCGGGAAGGAGGCGCGGGCCGGCAAAGCGGAGATAGAGCATCCCCCAAGCCACGACCGCCAGGCCGATGGGCATCACCTCGAAAATCGAAAACGCCTCAAGACCCCTCGCCCGCGCCACACCATCAACGAGAAGGTTGGTCGAGGTGCCGATCAGCGTCAGCGTCCCGCCCATGATCGCAGCATAGCTCAGCGGGATCAGCAGCCGCGAGGCGGCGATGCCGAGGGTGCGCGAAAGCTGCACCACCACGGGGATCATGACCACGACAACGGGCGTGTTGTTCATGAAGGCCGAGGCGACGACGACAAAGGCCAGAACACCCGCAACCGCCAGCCTGGGCTGGGTCTTGGCCGAGCGGTCGGCGAATTTGGTGAGGCGGTCGAGCGATCCGGTGCGGACAAGCGCCCCCATCACGATGAACATCGCCGCGATGGTCCAGGGCGCGGGGTTCGACAGAACCGAAACTGCTGCGTCGTAGGGCAGCGCGCCGGAAATCAGAAGGACGGCCACGCCGAGGATCGCCACAACCTCGGTCGGCAGCGCCTCACGCAGGAAAAGGACGAACATGGCCACCACCACGACAAGCGCAAGGATCGCCTGACCGGACTGACCGAGGGAAAGGAGTTCGAACATGAAACCACCCGCGACTATGCGGTGGGAGTCTCGCCTGCATCGGGCGCGGCTTCAACCCCGTTCGCATTGCGCGGCTGAACAAGGAGAACGCCGATCATCATCGCCCCAAGCGCCGCCCAGACCCAGCCTGAATAGCGCTCGCCCAAAAGGAGCATCGCCCAGACCATGCCACTGCCGGTCACGATATACGCCGTCTGGGCGGCGAAAACCGCCCCCGCAGCCCCGGCGATCCAGACATATGTGGCATAGGCGAGCGCGTGGATAACGGCTGTGACGACAAGCGACCACTCGGCAAGGCCGAAGGAGACGAAAGGGTTGATCCACTGCCCCAAACCCAGTGTCAGCGGCAGGGTCAGCACCACGCCAAAGGCCGACGAGAGCGCCATCGCCTGTATCGCACCAAGGCCGGCAGTGCCGTGCCATGCAACGAAATTGGATTCAAAGGCATAGAAAAGCGGCCCGAGCAGAGCGACCGGCAAGGCCGCGACCATGGCCGCCGTTGGCAGGCTTGCCTCGGGCAGGGCGATGAGCACCACCCCGAGAAGCCCCGCGCACAAACCCGCCAAACGGGCATAGCTGAAACGCTCCATCCCCAACACAAGGGCGATCGGAAAGGCCATCATCGGGACCGCCGCGATGATGATCGACATGATCCCGGCCGGCAGACGTGTGATCGCCCAGTAAAAGGTGAAATTCGGAATGATGGTGCCGATGATCGCGATGACGACGGCAAAACGGATCGC
>JAHEBR010000236.1 GCA_024642185.1 Marivivens sp.
CACCTGAGCCCCATCGCCACCACGCCGCACCACGGCCGCGGCGGTATCGTCGCAGCTCGATTCGATGCCGAGGATGGTGAGGCTTTTATTCATGCGGGTTCCGGTTGCGTGGCTTGCGTTCGCAGGTAACATCCGGATCAGGCACAAACAATGGCGGCGAACCGGGGCACCCTTGGCAATTCTCGTTCTCACACGGCCCGAAGAGGCCTCGCGCCGGTTTCTCGCGGCGGTCGAGATCTGCATGGGCGGGCCGGTGGCGCATATCCTTTCGCCCGCGATCGAGATCGAAAGCGTTGCACACGAGGCGATCCCGGAGGGCACCAAGTCCGTGATCCTGACCTCCGAACAGGGCGCTCTCCGGGCGCGGGGCGCGGGCGCATGGGCCGGAATGGTGGCGTGGTGCGTGGGCGACAGGACAGCCGAGGCCGCGCGGCGCGAAGGGTTTGACGCGGTGTCGGCGGGCGGCGATGTCGAGACGCTGATCGCCGCGATCCTCAAAGCGCGGCCCGAGACGCCGCTCGTTCACATCCGGGGCGAGCAGACCACGGGCGATGTTGCGGCGCGGCTGACGAAGGCCGGAATTCCGACCTACGATCTCGTGGTCTATCGGCAGAAGGATTGCGCTCTGTCGCCCGAAGTTTTCGAGGCGCTGGCGGGTAGCGAACCGCTTGTCGTTCCCCTATTCTCGCCGCGCTCTGCCGAGGTCTTTCTGCGGCAGACCACGCCGACAGCCCCTTTGCGCATCGTCGCGATGAGCAGGGCTGTCGCCGACAGCGCTGCCGCTTGCGGCGCGCGGGATATCCTTGTGTCCGAACGCCCCGACCTCGAGGCGATGGCATTGGCGACTTGTCGCCGAATTTCGATGGCGTGACGCTGCGGCTCCTTGCTTGAGTGGCGCAGGGTGAGAGACTAGGTTGAAATTAGGCGCAGCCCGCCCGAAAGGAACGCCCGTGGCAAAGAGCACCAAGAAGCCGGAAGACGCCGCCGCGATCACGCCCGAGATCGAGGATGCCGAGATCATCGAAGAGGTCAAAGCCAGCGCGGAAGAACCGGCACGGGCAGAAGAGGCGCCAGAGCCAGAGACATCTGCCGAAAGCCCCCCTCTGCCGACACATCGCGCCCGCAACCTGCAGACAGGCGTTTGGGTTGTGATCGGCTCTGTCGTGATCTCGGCTGCTGTCGGCTATTCCGCCGCCCGATATGCTCAGCAAGGGGCGGACACCGTGGCTCTCGACAGGATCGCCGGGCAGGCCGCCGTGATTGAGGGCTTGAGAAGCCAGATCGCGGCCCTGCCGACCGCACCGACCCAGAGCGATATCGATACCGCCGTTCTGGCCTCGGCCGAGACCAGCGCCTCGGCTTTGGCCGATCTGACGGTCCGCGTTGACGGCCTTGCGCTTCGCCTCGAGGAGCTTGAGGCTCGCCCCTTCTCGGCCCTGCCCGAAGGCCAGTTCGACGATGCGATGCAGGCCGCCCTTGCGGCGCTTCAGGCCGACCTCGACGCCCAACGCGCCGAGATCCAAGGCCTCGCCGCTTCGGCTTCGGAAGAGCTTCAGGCCGCCCAAACCGCCGCCGCCGAGGTTGCCGCCGCAACCGCCGCCGCGGCCCGCGAGACGCTTGCCAAATCGGCCCTTGCCCAGATCGTCGCGGCGATCGACACGGGCGTTGCCTTTGATGGCCCACTGGCCGACCTCGAAGACGCGCTGGGCGCCGCAGCGCCCGCAGGCCTTGCCGCCGCAGCCCGCGATGGCGTGGCGACCCTGTCCGAGCTGCAAGGCAGCTTCCCCGACGCCGCCCGTGCGGCCCTCGCCGCCGCCCGGAGCACAGGCGAAGACGGCGGCGCGGTGACGAATTTCATCGGCTTCCTGCGGCAGCAATTCGAGGTCCGCTCGGTCGAACCGCGCGAGGGAGACGACGCTGACGCCATCCTTTCGCGGGCCGAGGCGGCGCTGCGCGGGGGCGATATCGAAGGCGCTTTGGCCGAGCTTGGCGCACTGCCAACGGTCGCCTCTGAAAAGCTGGCCGATTGGCGCGCCCGCGCCGAGGCCCGCGCCGCCGCAGTGGCTGGCGCGGCTGAACTAACTGACGGAGAGGAATAGGACGCCATCATGCTTTGGTCTTTGGTCAAGATCCTGATCTTTGTCGGCCTCGTTACCGCGGCCACCTATGGCGCCGTGATGCTGGGCGAGATGTCGGGCCACGCGCAGATTACGCTTGCGGGCCTTGAATTCCGGCTCGGGCCGGTTGAATCACTCGCCGCGCTCGTCGTCCTCATTGGCCTCGTCTGGCTTCTGTTCAAGTTCATCGGCCTCGCCGCCGCCCTCTTTCGTTTTCTCAACGGCGACGAGACGGCGCTCTCCCGCTATTTCACGCGCAATCGCGAACGTCGCGGTTATGAGGCGCTGGCCGACGGGATGATGGCGTTGGCCTCGGGCGAGGGGCATCTTGCGCTGGCCAAGGCCGCTAAGGCCGAGCGGTATCTTCAGCGGCCCGAGCTGACCACGCTTCTCACCGCGCAGGCCGCCGAGATGGCGGGCGACCGGAAGAAGGCGGAAGAAACCTATAAGAAGCTCTTGGTGGACGACCGGACGCGTTTCGTCGGTATCCGTGGGATCATGAAGCAAAAGCTGATTGACGGGGATACGAATACGGCGCTGAAGCTGGCCGAAAGGGCCTTTGCCATCCGGCCCAAGCACGAAGAGACGCAGGACATCCTCTTGCGCCTGCAATCGGAAAAGGGCGACTGGGCCGGCGCGCGCAATACGCTCGGCGCCAAGCTGAAGGCGGGCTACCTCCCGCGAGATGTGCACCGCCGGCGCGACGCGATGCTTGCGCTGTCGGAGGCCAAGGGCGTGTTCGACGAGGATGCCCCGATCGAGGCCCGCGAAGCCGCCATCGAAGCCAACCGCCTCTCGCCCGATCTGATCCCCGCCGCCGTTCTTGCCGCCCGCGCCTATATCGCCGACGGCAACAAGAAGAACGCCGCCCGCGTTCTGACCAAGGCCTGGGGCGCCCAGCCCCACCCCGACCTCGCCGCCGCCTTCGCCGCGATCGAGCCGACCGAGGCCCCAAAGGCGCGGCTCGACCGTTTCAGGGCGATCACCAAGCTCAAGCCCGAGGATCAGGAAACACGGATGCTCCTGACCGAGCTTCTGCTTGCCAATGAAGATTTCCCCGAGGCCCGCCGCGCGCTGGGTGATCTGGCGGAGACGCACCCAACCACCCGCAGCCTTTCGCTGCTGGCTGCTGTCGAGAAAGGAACAGGGGCCGAGGAAGACAACGTTCGCGCCCTCTTGGCCAAGGCCATCAGCGCCCCGCGTGGTCCGCAGTGGATCTGCGACAAGTGCAACAACATCCACACCGACTGGGCGCCCGTCTGCGGGAATTGTGGGGCGTTCGATACGCTGACGTGGCGGGAGGCGTTGGGTGGGGAGGCTGCGCAGAGTGCGACAGGACTTCGCATTTCCGCTATGCCGTCGAAAGAACCGAACGAACCCCGTGTGCCCAGGATAATTGATGCTGACGCCGATCTGCCGACCGACTAGGCTTAACAGCGGATTGAGGATC
>JAHEBR010000237.1 GCA_024642185.1 Marivivens sp.
GCCGATCAGGTGATGAAATGCTCGATGGAGCTTGGCGGCAACGCCCCCTTCATCGTCTTTGACGACGCCGACATCGACGAAGCCGTCGCCGGCGCCATCGCCTGCAAGTTCCGCAACAACGGCCAGACCTGCGTTTGCGCCAACCGCATCTATGTCCAGAAGGGCGTCTATGACGAGTTTGCCGCCAAGCTGAAGATCGCCGTCGAGGCGCTTCCGGTGGGCGATGGCCTCACCGCTGGCACAGCCCTCGGCCCGCTGATCGAGGCATCGGCTGTGGAAAAGGTGCGCCAGCACCTCAAGGATGCCCTGTCAAAGGGTGGTCAGGTTCTGACCGGCGGCAAAGAGCACGAGCTGGGCGGCAACTTCTTCCAGCCGACCATCGTGACCAACGCCACCAAGGACATGATGGTTGCCAATGACGAAACCTTCGGCCCCTTCGCTCCGCTCTTCATGTTTGAAGACGAGGACGACGTGATCGCACAGGCCAACGATACGATCTTCGGCCTTGCCTCGTATTTCTTTGCCAAGGATATCAGCCGCGTGACCAAGGTCTCCGAGGCGCTCGAATATGGCATCGTCGGCATCAACACCGGCATCATCTCGACCGAGGTCGCCCCGTTCGGCGGCGTCAAGCAGTCGGGCCTTGGCCGCGAAGGCAGCCACCACGGCATCGAGGACTACCTCGAGATGAAATACATCTGCCTGTCCGTCTAAGGATGGCTTGGCCGGAGCGCCCTGCGGTGCTCCGGCCTTAGAACCTGATCCAGCCGAGGCCCTCTTCGGTCCTGCCGGCGGGATGATACTCCCCACTGACCCAGCCTTCATATCCGCCCCCTTCCAGCCGGGCGAAGAAGGCCGGATAGTCGATATCGCAGGCCACAGGTTCGTGCCGCCCGGGGTAACCGCCGACCTGAACATGGGTCACGCGGGGGGCCATCCTCTCCCATGTGCCCATCACATCGCCGCTGATCCGGTGGGCGTGATAGGCGTCGAACTGGAGGCCGAGGTTGGGCGCGGCCACGGCATCGAGGATGCGCGCGGCAAGGTCGTAGTCGGCGAGGAAATAGCCCGGCATATCGACACGATTGATCGGCTCGATGGTGAGCGCCTGATCCGGCGCCTCGGCGGCAGCCCAGCGCAGGTTGTCGATCATCGCGGCCTCGGCTTCGGGGCCGTCGGCCACGCCTGCCATGATATGGATGAACCTCGCGCCCAGCGCCTCGGCATAGCGCAGGGTGCGGCGGAAATCCTTGCGGAACCGCTCTTCGCCCCCCGGCAGGGCGGCAAAGCCACGGGGGCCATCGGCATAGTTGGGCGGCGGGCAGTTGATGAGCGCGAGCGTGAGGTCGTTGATCTCGAGAAGCCTCCGGATCTCGGGCGCGGGCATATCGTAGGGAAAGAGGATCTCGACCGTATCGAACCCAGCTGACCGGGCCGCGCCGAAACGCTCGGGCATCGGCAGCTCGGTGAAGAGAAGGGTCAGATTGGCGCAGGCTTTGGGCATTTGGGTCTCGTTGGTCGGGGAGCGACACTTGTGTTTGTGGCAAACGGTCGGAAATGAGCAAGACCAAACTCGCCGGACAGATCATCACGGCGCAAAGAGATTTGCGAATTCAGATGGCCGACACCCTTTCCCCCATTGCCCCGAAGCCCGCAGGCGGCATGATCGCCGCCAATGCGGTCTGTATGGTGTCGATGATTTCCTGGGCAGCCGGCTTTCCCGCGGCCGAGCATCTGCTGACGATCTGGGATCCCCTCGCCGCCGCGACCGCCCGGTTTCTCGTCGCGCTTTGCATCCTGATCCCGCTCTGGGCGATGATCGACGGGCCCCGCCGCCTGCTCCGCGCGCGCTGGGGCAAGGGGGCGCTGATCGGCGGGTTGGCCTTCGGTCTGGGCGCCTATCTCTTGCTGCTGGCGCAGGCGCTGACCGATGCCGTGACCGTCGCCATCATCGCCGCCTCGAGCCCCATCGCCGCGACCCTGATCGAGATGGTCTGGGAAAAGCGGCGGCTGCGCCTGCCCTTCGTGCTCGGCCTTGCCGCCTCGATCGCCGGCGGGGTCATCGCCACCGGCTCCGCGCCTCATGCCCAGCTTGGCCTTGGCGCTGCTGTGGCGATTGTGTCCTGTTTCCTCTTCGCCTGGGGCAGCTGGGCCACGGTGCGCTTTCTGCCCGACCTCAGCCCGCTTGGCCGGACGAGCGTTACCCTCTCGGGCGGGCTGATCGTTCTTGCCATCAGCCTCCTCGGCGGCATCGCGCTTGGGATCACCGATGCGCCCGCGCCGCTCACCAAAGCCGCCGATGTCGAGGCGCTTTTGGTCTATGCCATCTTCGGCATGGCGATCTCGCAGCTTCTTTGGATCATGTCGGTCGGGCGGATGGGGGTGGCGGTCGCCGCCTTCCATATCAATATCTCGCCCTTTTATGTGATGGTGATCCTCGTCGCCCTTGGCGCTGCCTGGAGCTGGCCTCAGTTCCTTGGCGCGGCGGTTGTCGGCCTTGGTGTGCTGATCGCCCAGCGCTAGGCGGTCAGTTCGGCCGCCGGGATGATCGGGAAAAATTCGCCGCCCGAACGGATGCCGAACCAATCCTGACCCTCAACCGCTTCTGTCTCGCCCAACTCGACCAGCCGGTAAAACGACTTGCGGTCGATCAGCGCCTCAAGGTTACGCCGGATCAGGACATAGGGTGAGGGCTCGCCCGTTTCAGGATCGCGCACCACGCGGATCGGATGCTCCGGCCCGGCGACAGCCTTGTCACCCACATTGGTGACAAACTCGAGCCCGCCCTCGACGGGATTGAAATCCACCGCGACGAAAGGCGCATCGTCGACCTTGATGCCGACCTTCTCGACCGGCGTGACAAGGAAATAGTCGTCGCCGTCCTTGCGGATGATCGAGGAGAAGAGCTTGACCAGCTCGTGCCGCCCGATGGGCGTTCCAAGATAGAACCACGTCCCGTCCCGCGCGATCCGCATATCGAGATCGCCGCAGAAGGGCGGGTTCCACAGGTGAACGGGCGGCGGCCCCTTCTTGCGGGCGCTTCGCGCCGCGGCGGCGAGGCCCTCGGCGGTGGCTGTGGCTTGCGATTGATTTGGCTTGCTCATAGGCTCCGGACGCGCTTGTCTTTCACAGCAAGCCTACCGCGCCCCGCCACCGAACGGCAATCCGGGCTTGGGTCAAATCCGCACATCTCCCGGCTTTGCTTGCCTAAAGGCGCAATTGGTTATATTTCTTTACCAATAGCGAGGTGCCCTCATGGAAATGCCAATCCCAAACCCAGATATCCTGTCGAAAAAGGCAAGGATTGTCAGCCGTTTGCAGGATGCGCTCCATGAAGGTGCAGTGATTCACGACGAGGCCGAAACGCGCGCCTATGAGTGCGATGCGCTCTCGGCCTACCGCTGCCCACCGCTTTGCGCTGTCCTGCCGAGCTCGACCGAAGAGGTCTCGGCCGTTCTGAAGATCTGCCATGACGAAGGCGTGCCCGTGGTCCCGCGCGGCTCGGGCACATCGCTTGCCGGTGGCGCTTTGCCCACGGCGGATGCGGTGATCCTCGG
>JAHEBR010000036.1 GCA_024642185.1 Marivivens sp.
CCGCGCCCTTCGGCAAGGTTGATCCGGACTGCGCCCGCCACGCCGCGGGGGCTGATGCCGAAATGGCTGTAGAAACGCTTGTCCTCGGTCGCGATCACCGCGTTCTTGAGGTAGGGCGAAATAAGGTCGGCGGTGATCACCCCGCCGAACTGATCCCCGCGCCAGGCAAAAACCTCGTCGTTGCGGTCGAGCATGGTCACGGAGCCGCGCGCGCGGCCATCGACCAGTTCGGAGGCGGGCGGCAGGGTTGCGGCCCGATAGACTGAGGCGGCGCCGATCAGCAGGGCGGCGATGACGCCCACGCGCCAGCCGATGCCCCAGACAAGGCGCACGATCCACCGGAGGATGCCCCGCACGGCGGCGGCAAGCCAGCCAAGCGGGCCGCGGCGAGCGGGCTTCTTCTTTCGGCTCTTGGGGCGGCTCGGCTTGGGCTTGGGCTTGGCAGCCTTTTCGGCATAGCGCTTGTCGGCCACCAAAGGCGGTTTCTTTCTGCCTGAACCACTCATTGCCTGTCTGTGCTCGTCTGCCGGCCCGTTGTTTGGCCGGACCATAGACGCATCCGCAGCGAATGTAGAGCGGGATGAGTCGGCCTCGGCGGCTTTTTGATGAGCCCAATATTTGGGCGTTGAACACGCGAAGTGCAAATTTTGTGCAAAATTCCGAGTTTTCTGCACTTCGCACCCGCAGCAATTCCTTGAGCCCCTCAGCCCCACTCGTCCTCATAGCCCTGTGAGATGCCGGTCGTCGTGATCGGAAAACGAAAGCTGTCAACGGAAACGGACAAGGGGAAAAGCGTGAAACTCATCATTGCGACAATCAAACCGTTCAAGCTCGAGGAGGTGCGTGAAGCTGTCACCGCAGCGGGCGTGCACGGGATGATGGTGACGGAAATCAAGGGCTTTGGCTCTCAGTCGGGCCACACCGAAATCTATCGCGGCGCCGAATACGCCGTGAACTTCGTGCCGAAGGTAAAGCTTGAGATCGTCGTGCCCGACAGCCTCGCAGATCAGGTCGTCGAGACAATCGCCAAGACCGCCAAGACCGGCAAGATCGGCGACGGCAAGATCTTTGTTCTCGATGTCGAAAGCGCCCTGCGGGTGCGCACCGGCGAAACCGACGGCGACGCGCTCTGAGCCCGACCGCAACGAACCCAAGAGGATAATCAAGAGATGCAAATCAAGAAACTTCTCCCCCTCGCAGCCGCCGCGGCCCTCGTGCCTGCAGTCGGCTTTGCGCAGGATGCAGCGGTCGATATGACGCCTCCCAACGAGGAAATCGGCTATATCTTCACCACTTTCATGTTCCTTGTGACGGGCTTTCTCGTCATGTGGATGGGCGCGGGCTTTTCGATGCTCGAAGCCGGTCTCGTGCGCTCCAAGAACGTCACGATGCAGCTTTTGAAGAACATCGCGCTCTTCTCGATCGCCGCCCTCATGTACTACCTCGTCGGCTACAACCTGATGTATCCGGGCGACGGCTGGACCATCACCAACGTGCTCGGCGCCTTTTCGGCGACGACGCTTGAGCCCGTGGGCGTGGCCGGGGCCGATACCGACCTGACCTATGCCTCGGTCGGCTCGGACTTCTTCTTCCAGCTGATGTTCTGCGCCACCACAGCCTCGATCGTCTCGGGCACTTTGGCCGAGCGGATCAAGCTGTGGCCCTTCCTGATCTTCACCGTGGTCCTCACCGGCCTCATCTATCCGATTCAGGCCTCGTGGAAGTGGGGCGGCGGTTTCCTTGATGCCAACTTCGGCTTCCTCGATTTCGCGGGCTCGACCGTGGTGCACTCGGTCGGTGGCTGGGCCGCGCTTGCGGGTGCCCTCGTCCTTGGCCCACGGATCGGCAAGTACACCAAGGATGGCAGGGTCAATGCCTTCCCGGGTTCGAACCTGACGCTCGCAACCCTCGGCACATTCATCCTGTGGCTCGGCTGGTTCGGCTTTAACGGCGGCTCGCAACTCTACATGGATACCGCAGGCAACGTGGCCGACATCAGCCGGATCTTCGCCAACACCAACACCGGTGCTGCCGGAGGCGCGATCGCTGCGCTCATCGCCACGCAGCTTCTCTACAAGAAGGTCGATCTGACCATGGTGCTCAACGGTGCACTGGCTGGCCTCGTCTCGGTCACGGCCGAGCCGCTGACGCCGAGCCTTGGCGCTGCGACCCTGATCGGTGCCGTAGGCGGCGTGCTGGTGGTCTTCGTCGTGCCGATGCTCGACAAGCTCAAGATCGACGACGTGGTTGGCGCCATCCCGGTGCACCTCTTCGCCGGTATCTGGGGCACCATCGCCGTGGTTCTGACCAACCCGGACGCCACCCTTGGTGGTCAGCTGATCTCGATCGTCATCGTGGGCGCCTTCGTCTTCACCGTGTCGCTGGTGATCTGGCTTGCCCTGAAGGCCTTCATGGGCATCCGTGTTTCGGAAGAAGACGAGGTCATGGGCCTCGACCGCTCCGAGCTTGGGATGGAAGCCTACCCCGAATTCACCAACAGCTAAGTCCGAAGACCCTTCCCTGAGGACAAAGCCAGACTGGGGCGCGGAAACGCGCCCCATTTTTCATGGGATCAAACGCCCGCGTCGATGATCGCCTTGGCGAGGATCGGGATGGTCTGGGCGTTGAGGCCAGCGATATTCATCCGGCTGTCGGAGACCATGTAGATGCCGCTGTCGGCGCGCATCTTTTCAACCTTCTCGGGCGTGGTGCCGATCCGGCTGAACATCCCCCGGTGATGGGCGATGAAATCGAAACGGTCCGAGTTCGACAGGCGGCGCAGCTCGTCGGCCAACTGGCTGCGCAGGCCGAGCATCGTGCCCCGGATCTCTTCCAGCTCCGCCTCCCAGTCGGCCCGCAGGGCGGCATCGCCAAGGATGGTCGAGACGATCCGCGCGCCGTGGTCGGGCGGGAAGGAATAGTTCTGGCGGTTGAGGAAGGCGAGGTTGGCCTGCGCCAGCTTGGCCTGCGCGTCATCGCGGGCCACGGCCATCAGGATGCCGGTGCGCTCGCGGTAGATGCCGAAATTTTTCGAGCAGGAAGCCGCGATCAGGCACTCGTCCATCCCGGCGGCGACCATGCGGGTCGCGGCGCCATCCTCGGCCAAACCGTCGCCAAAGCCCTGATAGGCGATATCGACCAGCGGCACCGCCCCCTTGGCCTTGAGCAGCGCGATCACCTCGTCCCACTGGGCGCTATCGAGGTTGGCGCCGGTCGGGTTGTGGCAGCAGCCGTGCAAGAGCACCACATCGCCCGCCTTGAGGCCCTGAAGGTCAGCCATCATGCCCGAAAAATCGACGCCGCGGGTCGCCTCGTCGAAGTAGCGGTAGTCGGCCATTTTCATGCCGAGATATTTGATGATCGAGTTGTGGTTGGGCCAGGTCGGGTTCGAGAGCCACACCGTGGCCTCCGGCGAGGCGAGGCGGATCAGCTCGAGCGCCTGCCGGATCGCGCCAGTGCCGCCGGGGGTGGCGACAGCGCCGATCCGCTCGCGGGCAACCGCGCCATCAAGGACAAGGCCGATCATCGCATCAAGGAAAGCCGGATCGCCCGCAAGGCCGACATAGGCCTTGGTGTTCTGGCTTTCCCAGATCTTCTTTTCGGCGGCCTTCACCGAACGCATGACCGGCGTCAGGCCGGTCGGGTCTTTGTAAACGCCCACCCCGAGGTCGATCTTGTCGGTCCGCGGGTCTTCGCGGAAGGACTGAATGAGCATGAGGATTTTGTCGGCAGGTTGGGGTTTGAGATGCTCGAGCATCAGGCGTCTCCGGTTGCAATGGGAAGGTCGGCATACATGCCCCATTCGGACCATGAGCCATCGTAAACTGAATGATCGCGCTTGCCGATCACCTCAAGGCCAAGCGCAAGGACCGAGGCGGTCACGCCCGATCCGCAGGTGCAGATCGCGGGCTTGTTCAGATCGACGCCGGCGGCCCCGAAGGCCGCACGAATACCGGCGGCATCTTTCATCGTGCCATCGGCTTTCAGGAGGTCTTTGAAGAAGACATTGCGCGAGCCGGGGATATGGCCCGACCGCAGACCGGCCCGAGGCTCGGGCGCTTCACCACGGAAACGCGCAGGGGCGCGGGCGTCGATGATCTCGAAATCACCGAGCTTTGAGGCGCGGGCCACTTGCGTGACGTCCTTCACCATCTGGTTCTGGCGGGTCACGGTCATATGCCGGTCGCGGATCACGGGATCGTCGTCGTCCACCGCGCGCCCTTCGGCGAGCCACTTGGGCAGGCCGCCGTCCAAGACGGCGATATCGGTCTTGCCCATCAGCCGGAAAAGCCACCAGACGCGGGCCGCCGAGAAAAGCCCCGAGCCGTCATAGACGACGATCTGATGCCCGTCGCCCACGCCCATCGCCCGCATCCGGCTCATGAACTTTTCAACGGGAGGGACCATATGCGGCAGGTCCGAGCGCAGGTCGGAAATCTCGTCGATATCGAAAAACCGCGCGCCGGGGATGTGGCGATCGAGATATTCGGCCTTGGGGTTGCGGTTCTCGGTGGGAAGATACCACGAGGCATCGAGGATCCGCAGGTCGGGATCGCGCAGATGCGCCTCGAGCCAGGCGGTCGATACGAGGGTCTTGGGGTTGGAGTGATCCTGCACGCTCATGGCCTGCCCCTTTTCCGCAGCTATCGTGTCGGTCTGTCACTACCTGCAAGGGGCCAGACAGGCAAGGAGCCGATGCGGGGTGCGGCGTCAGGGATGGCCTTTGTCGCCCCACAGAAGCCACTGGATCTGGTCGTCGGGCAAGAGCTCCTTCATCCGGGCGTCAAAGGCCGCAAGTTCGGCATCGCTCAGCCTGCCCTCCCACTTGTTCGAGGTGCCGCTGTTGAAGAACCTGGCGCCGAGATAGAAGTCGGGCTTCTCCGATCCCTTGTCGGCCTCGACCGCCTTCTTCTTGAGCTTGGCAAAGCTCGTCCCGTCCACGATCTCGTCGATCAGCGGCGCGCTGTCGTCCATGCCAAGAATGCGCGCCATGCGCCGGACGGTGCCGGGCAGGTCGGCGACCATATCGGCATAGTGGAAGAAGTGGATATTGCCGAGGTGGTCCCAGTCCTTGAACGACGTGTAGTGGTAGGCGATCGAATGCAGATCGAGCGCGTCGTTGCTGCCGCCATAGAGCTCGTCCTCTAGGAACATCCGAAAGGCCTTGCCCGGCTCTTCGGGATAGCGGATCCGCATGAGGTCGGACTGCATATGCTTGGCGTGGTTTTCCATCGAGTAATGCACGTCGATGGGATGGCGGTAGACCACGATGTATTCGCAGCGCGGATCATAGGTGATCCCGTCCAAGGGCGTGTGGCTCTTGATGCAGCGGCGGAAGTTTTGCTTGTCGAGGATCGCCTTGTTCTCCAGGGGATTATCGAGGCCGCAATCGAGCCAGGGCGAGATATCGCCCATCTCGCGCGGGGTCAGCGGCTTTCCGGCGATCAGGCTGGTGAGGATGATCTGGCTCCAAGTGGTGCCGCACTTGGGCGGGGTGACGACGAGCACATCATCGGCCCTGAGATCGAAATCCCCCCAGATCGGTGTGAGGTTCAGCGGGCCATTGTAGACAACGGAACGGGTCGGCAAATCCATGTTTGGTCCTCAAATACACAACTCAAATACGTGTCGGGCTATGCTCTGCCCTTGGCCCCCCAAAGAAGCCACGCGGCCTGATCCTCGGGCAGAAGCTCTTTCATCCGCGCATCGAAGGCCGCAATCTCGACCTCGGTCAGCCAGCCTTCCCATTTGTTCGAGGTGCCGCTCTGGAAAAACTCTTCGGGCTTGAGGAAGATGCCGCCGCTTGATTTCTTGGCGTCCTCGACGGCTTTGGCTTTCACGGCGGCAAAGGTCGATCCGTTAATCACTTCGTCAAGAACCGGATCGTCGTGGTCAAAGCCCATGATCCCGGCGATTCGCCGCACCTGACCATCAAGATCGGCCGTCATGTCGGCGTAGTGCAGAAGGTGCACGTTGGGAAGATGCTCCCATTTCTTGAAGGTCTTGTAGTGATGGACGATCGAATGCAGGTCCATGGCGTCGGTGGCGCCATTGAAAAGCTCGTCCTCGAGGAACATCCGGAAAGCTTCGTGGATGTCGTCGGGATAGCGGTCATTCAGCATATCGAGCGTCATGTTCTCGTTATGCTTGCGCATCGAGAAATGGACGTCGATCGGATGCCGGTAAACGGCGAAATAGGTGCAGCGGGGATCGTAAGTGATCCCGTCCAAGGGCGAATGGCTCTTGATGCAGCGGCGGACGGTCAGGCCATCGAGGAAGGCAGCGATCTCGTCGCGGTCGCGAAATCCGCAGTCGAGCCATTTGGAAAACTGGCCCATCTCGGCGTCACCGAGCGAGCGCCCTTGAATGATGCTGGTGACGATGATCTGGGTCCATGTCGTGCCGCATTTGGGGGGCGTTACCACGAGGATATCATCGGGGCGCAGGGCGAAACGCTCCCAGATGGTCGTGTTGTTCATCGGCCCTTCGTAGGCAACAGAACGCGCCGGCAAATCCAATGACATATGGCATTCCCCCAAAAGCCAATGGGGAAACCTACCACGAGAATCGCGTTTTTCAGAGTCTCATTCGCCGTGCTTGAGAAGCCGCTGCTTCTGGCGGTTCCAGTCGCGCTGGGCATCGGTCGCGCGTTTGTCGTGATTCTTCTTGCCCTTGGCGATGCCGATCTTGAGCTTCACGAGGCCGCGGTCGTTGAAATACATGACCAGCGGCACAAGGGTCATCCCTTCGCGCTGGGTCGCCGACCAGAGCCGCGAAAGCTCTTTGCGCGACACCAAAAGCTTGCGCCGCCGCCGTTCTTCGTGGCCCCATGTCTTGGCCGGATCGTAAGGGGCGATATAGCAGTTGGTCAGCCACAGCTCGCCATTCTCGACGCTGGCATAGCTCTCGGCGATGTTCGATTGGCCGGTGCGCAGCGATTTGACCTCGGACCCCATCAACATGATGCCGACCTCGATATCGCTCTCGATCGCATAATCGTAGCGGGCACGCCGGTTTTCGGCGATCACCTTGTAATTCTTGTTTTCCGGTTTCTTGGCCATGATCGGGCTGAGATATGCGAGGAAGCCGCGCTGGGCAAGCACTCGGCGCTGGCCTTGTGGTGTGCTGGCGCTATTCTCGGCCCCGGAAGTGCGAGAAAGTCATGTTCATTCAAATCGCCATCGGGTCAGCGCTGATGATCGTTTCGATCCTGATTGCGGGCATCGGCTTTTGGGCGATGGAGGGTTTCCTCGTCCGCAACTGCCAACTCAACGCGATCAGGAGCAATTGATGGCGTCGCGGCCCCTGATCCCCAATCCATCCGCGCGCCGGATATTCCTTGGTCGCCACGGGTTGATCGACGCGCCCTCCGGTCCCGGCAAGGGGGCCGACCTTGATGCGGTGATCGGCAATCTGGGCTTCGTGCAGCTCGACAGCGTCAACACTGTCGCCCGCGCCCACGACATGATCCTCTGGTCGCGCCGCCAGCAATACCGCCCGCCCGCGCTTCAGCGTTTGCACGACCGCGACCGGCGGTTGTTCGAGCACTGGACCCACGATGCCTCGACGATCCCCATCGAAAGCTTCCCCTATTGGCGGCGGCGCTTTGGTCACAATAAGGAACGCCTGAAGGCCCGCTGGGAGGACTGGCAAGGGACGGATTTCCACGCCCGCATCGACGAGGTTCTGGACCATATTGGCGCCGAGGGCGCGTGCAAGAGCGGCGATCTGGCCGAGGGCGAGGGCAAATCGTCGGGCGGCTGGTGGGATTGGCATCCGTCCAAGGCGGCGTTGGAGTATCTCTGGCATACGGGCGAAATCTCGGTCGTCCGGCGCGAGGGCTTTCAGAAGGTCTATGACCTGACCGAGCGGGTGATCCCCGACAGCCAGCGGCAGCAACAGGTCTCAGCGGAAGAGACGGTCGATTGGGCCTGCCGGACCGCCATCGACACACTCGGCTTTGCCACAAGCGGCGAGGTCGCCGCCTTCTTTGCCCTCGTTACCCCCACCGAAGCGCGTGACTGGTGCGCCCGCGAGGTGAAGGCGGGGCGGTTGATCGAGGTGGATATCGAAGGGATCGACGGCAAGCCGCGCCGGTCGTTCGCGCGCCCCGGTTTTCCGGACGAAGCGGCCCCCGAGCCCTCGACCCGCGTTCGCATCCTCTCGCCCTTCGATCCCGCCCTGCGCGATCGCAAACGTGCCGAGCGGCTCTTCGGCTTCAACTACCGGATCGAGATCTTCGTGCCTGCGCCAAAGCGGGTCTATGGCTACTATGTCTTTCCGGTGATGGAGGGCGACCGGATGATCGGCCGGATCGACGCCAAGGCCGACCGGGTGGCCAACCGTCTCGATGTGACCGCCTTCTGGCCCGAGGTCGGTGTGACAATGGGCAAGGGCCGTATTGCGCGGCTCACCGCCGAGGTCGAGCGGCTCACTACATTCGCGGGCCTTGCGGGTATTCGCACTGCGCCTGATTGGCTGCGCGCCTAGGCGCGGCGGCGGGCCCGCAAGAGCGCGAAGGTGCCGCTGAAGACGATCACCAGCGCGCCGAGGATGGTCAGCAGATCGGGCCGCTCGCCGAAGACGAGGATGCCAAGGCCCATGCCGAACAAGAGCCGCGAATAGCGGAAGGGCGTGACCGCGCTTACTTCACCTGTCCGCATGGCGAGCGTCAGCATGAAATAGGCGAAAACGCCAAAGACAGTCGCCCCGCCAATCGCCGCAAGCGCGGGAAGGTCTGGTGCCATCGGCGCGCCTGTCCAGATCATCAGGATCGCGCCTGCGACCGAGAGCATGGCAAAACCGCAGACGCCAAGCTGCATGGCGCTCAATTGCGGCGGCGCGGCGCGGGTGGCCAGATCGCGCCCGGCAAAGCCGATCATGCCAATCACCGCGAGGATCGAGAGAGGGCTGAAGCCCTCAGTGCCCGGCCGCAGGATCAGGAGAACTCCGCCAAGGCCAAGAAGGATCGCCGTCCAGCGCCGCCAACCGACCTTTTCGCCGAGGAAAAGCGCCGCCCCGCCGACGACGACCAGCGGTGTCGCCTGAAGGATCGCCGTGGCGCTGGTGAGTGGCGTCAGGACAAAGGCCAGCGCATAGAAAAGCCGCCCCGTGACCTCAAACCCCGAGCGGATCAGGATCGCGCGGCCCAGATAGGCCGGATCCCAGATTGCGCGGCCCTGTCGGCGGGTGAGGATGGCAAAACCCAGAAAGCCCGCGAGGCCGAACATCAAAAGCACCTGCCCGAGGCCCACCGTTTTGGCGGCAGCCTTCAAAAGCATATCCTCGACCGCAAACCCCGCCATCGCGGCAACCATGAAAAGGCTGCCGCGCAGGTTGTCGCTCATGTGCTTCAGTTGATGAGGCCCGCGTGGACCATCGCGGCGCGGATGCGCTCTTTGGTCTCGTCGGTCAGCGTGGTCAGCGGCGAGCGGACCTCGTCCGAGCACATCCCCAGAAGCGACAGGCCGTATTTCGCGCCCGCGACCCCCGGCTCGAGGAAGATCGCCTCATGCAGCGGCATCAGACGGTCCTGATACTCGAGCGCGGTCTTGTAATCGCCCGCAAGCGTCGCCTCCTGAAACTCGGCGCAGAGCTTCGGCGCGACGTTCGCGGTCACCGAAATGCAGCCGACGCCGCCATGGGCGTTAAAGCCGAGCGCTGTAGCATCCTCGCCCGAAAGCTGGATGAAATCGGTGCCGCAGGTCATGCGTTGCTTCGGCACGCGGCTGAGATCGCCGGTCGCGTCCTTGACGCCGACGATCATTGGCAGCTTGGACAGCTCGCCCATCGTGGCAGGCGCCATATCCACGACCGAGCGACCGGGGATATTATAGATGATGATCGGCAAGCCACATTTCGCGGCTTCCTGATAATGGGCAATCAGGCCGCGCTGGGTCGGCTTGTTGTAGTAGGGCGTCACGACAAGCGCCGCGTCGGCCCCGGCCTTCTTGGCGGCTTCGACGAGGCGGACGGTCTCGATCGTGTTGTTCGAGCCTGCGCCGGCCACAACAGGGATGCGCCCCGCCGCCGTTGCGATAACCGTCTCGACAACCAGATCATGCTCTTCGTGGCTGAGCGTCGGGCTCTCGCCCGTGGTGCCCACCGGCACGAGGCCGTGGCTGCCTTGCTCGATGTGCCACTCGACAAGTTTCTTCAGCGTGTCGAGATCCAGCTTGCCGTTCTTGAACGGCGTGACGAGGGCGGGGAGAGACCCTTTGATCATGACGCGCTTCCTTTGTTTGCCGGGCTGACTCGCCCAGATGTGAAATCGCGCGGAACCTAGACGGGTTTCCGCCGATTGCCAAGATTCCCATTGCCACGGCTTACGGGGCCGCTACCCTTTGGGAAAACGAGCAGAAAGACACACATGGGCCTTCGCAGCCTTCTTTTGTGCGCCGTCCTTTTCGGGGCAGGCGCGGCGCAGCCGCTTGCGGCGCAATCGCTGCCTGCGGCTTTCGAGGCCGCGGCGGAATCCGATTGGGCGACGGCCACGGCGCAGCTTCCGCAAGGCGATGCGCTCACGCAAGACCTTCTGATCTGGACATGGCTGAGGGCCGAGAACTCGACGGCTCCCTTTGCCGTCTACCGGGATTTTCTTCTGCGTCACCCCGACTGGCCCGGCTTGGATCGGCTGAGGGCGCAGGGGGAGCTTGCGATCGCGACAGGCACCCCCGCCGCCGAGGTCATCGCCTATTTCGGGGGCGCAAGGCCGCAGACCGGAGAAGGGGCGATCAAGCTCATCAATGCCCTGTCTGCCAAAGGCGATGGCGCGGGCGCCGAGGCGATGCTGCGCGAGGTCTGGCGCAATCTTTCGCTCACGGACGAGGGGAAGGCCGCGCTTCTGGCCTCCTATGGTCGCAGCCTTGCCGTTTTGAACAGCGAACGGGCAGACGTGGCGCTTTGGGCCGGGCGTGCCTCAGACGCCGCCGCAATGCTCGATCTGGTTCCTGCGCGCGACAGGGCGGCCCTCGCGGCCCGGATTGCGATGCAGCGCGGGGCCTCGGATGCAGACCGGCTCTATTCTGCACTGCCTGCTGCCGAGCGCGAGGCACCAGGTGTTGCCCTTGCTCGGTTCAACCAACTCACCGCCCGAGGCGATTACACCGAAGCTGGCGCTTTTCTGCTGGCCCGCAGCGGCTCTGCCACGGCACTCGGCCAACCCGCCCGTTGGGCTGGAAGCCGCGGCACCGTGGCACGGTGGCTCATGCGTGAGGGGGATTATCGCCGCGCTTATGATCTGGCGCGGCAGCATCACCTGACTGCCGCCGATGGCGAAGCCTTCGCCGATCTCGAATGGCTTACCGGCTATATCGCCCTGCGCTTTCTCGCTGATCCTGCCAGTGCCATCACCCACTTCGACGCCATGGCCCGCGCGGTCAGCGGCCCGATCTCGATGTCTCGGGCGGGCTATTGGCTTGGCCGCGCGCATGAGCGGCGGGGCGATCAGGTGGCCGCCGCGGCCGCCTATGCCGGAGCCGCGCAGTTCCAGACCGCCTTCTATGGTCTTCTTGCCGCCGAACGTCTTGGCCTGTCGCTTGATCCCGCTCTTGCGGGGCGCGAGTCCTTTCCTGACTGGCGTCAGGCTTCTTTTGTCGGGGCCGAGACGACCCGCGCTGCGCTGACCCTGCTGAGCGCGGGCCAGCGCAGCGGCGCGGTTCAATTCTTCCTGCGGCTCGCCCGCAGTCTCGACCGGACGGAGCTTGGCCAGCTCGACCAGATCCTTGCCGCGATGAACGAGCCCTTCTTTCGCCTCCTGATTTCCAAGGCGGCGCTTGATCGCGGCATCCTGATCCCGGCGGCCTATTTCCCGATCCATCCCCTTGCCGAGATGGACCTGCCGGTGAGCCGGGAGCTGGCCCTCGCCATCGCCCGTCGCGAATCAGAGTTCAACACCACCGTTGGCAGCCCCGCTGGGGCGCTTGGCCTCATGCAGGTGATGCCGGGAACGGCCGAGATGGTCTCCAAAGACCTTGGCCTCAGCTATGATAAATGGCGGTTGGTGAATGACTGGGAATACAACGTCACGCTAGGGAGCCAGTATCTCGCCGACCTTGAGGAGCGGTTCGGCCCCTCGCCAGTGATGATCGCCGCGGGCTATAACGCGGGCCCGCGCCGCCCGCAGGAGTGGATGGACGCCCGCGGCGATCCGCGTCAGGGGCAGATCGACGTGGTCGACTGGATCGAGATGATCCCCTTCAAGGAAACCCGGAACTACGTTCAGCGCGTGACCGAGGCGATCCCGATCTATCGCGCCCGCCTGTCGGGCCAGACAGGGACGATCCGCTTTGCCGAGCTTCTGATCGGAGAAAAACCGCTGATCCGGCCCCGCGCACGGCCCGTGGCAACTGGGATGCCTTCAGAGCCGCAATCGCAAACCGCGCCGGGCACAAGCCCCCGCCCGCAGGCTCGCCCCTGATCAGGCGCGCCTGCGGCGCTCGCGCCAGAGGGTGAAGAGGCCCGCACTGACGACGATCCCGGCGCCAATCGCCACGTTGAGGCGGAGGGTTTCGCCAAAGACGAATAGCCCCAGCGCCGCGGCCCAGACAAGCTGGAGATAGGCGAAGGGCTGAACCGCGCTGGCCTCGGCGACCTCATAGCACTTGATGAGCAGATAATGCGCCGTGGCGCCGGTGACGCACAAAAGCCCCATCCACACCCAGTCATGGGTGGTCATTGGCTCCCAGTGAAAAAGGCCAACGGCGGTCATCGCCACCGCACCGGTAACGCCGGTCCAGAAAAACGAGGTCGCGGCGCTGTCCTTGCGGGCGGCATAGCGGGTGAGCAGGCCATAAAGCGCAAACATCAGGGCCGACAGCATCGGAATTGCGGCGACTGGCGAGAAAACGGCAATCCCCGGTTCAAGGATCACCAGAACTCCGACAAAGCCCACACCGATCGCCGCCCAGCGCCGCCAGCCGACGCTCTCGCCCAGAACCGGCCCCGACAGGGCGGCCACGAGAAGCGGATATGCTGCAAAGATCGCATGGCTCTCGACAAGGCCGAGCTTGACGAAAGCCAGAACCATGACGCAGATCTCGGCCGCCAGAAGGACGCCGCGGAATATCTGAAGGAAGGGCTGGGTCGTGGCCGCCGCCGCGCGGATCGAGCCTTCCTTGCGGCTCGCCATCACCATCACGAATGCGGCAAAGAACCAGTAGCGGATCATCACCACCATGAAGATGCTGTAATGGCTGGCGAGGTGGCGGCTGATCCCGTCCTGCATCGCAAAGACAAAGGTTGTGGCGATCATCAGCCAGATGCCGAGGCGGGTGTTCGACTGCATCAGGGCTTCCTTGCGCGGGTCATATGTCTCTTGCGGCCATAGCCCGCCTCTCGGGTCACGTCAAAGCCCGCGGC
>JAHEBR010000238.1 GCA_024642185.1 Marivivens sp.
GCGTTCGGCGGCGAAATACTTGACCGTCTCGAAGTTCAGAAGGCTGTCGATGGCCTTCTGGTTGGCCTCGGTATCCTGATCGTTCATCTTCTTGCGGATCTTCACCCGCCATTCCGTCACGGCGAAGGTGAACCAGACGTAGAGGCCGATGGTCAGCACCACGACCGCCAGATACCAGACGTCGAACATATAAAAGAGGATGCCGGCGACCATCAAAAGCTCGAGCGCCAGCGGCCCCATGTTGAACAACAGAAACCGCAAAAGGAAATCGACGCCCTTCACGCCCCGTTCAATGATCCGGCTCAGGCCACCGGTCTTGCGGGTGATGTGATACCGCATCGAGAGGTTATGGATGTGAACGAAGGTCTCATAAGCCAAACGCCGCAGCGCCCGCTGCCCGACAGGGGCAAAGACCGCGTCGCGCAGCTGCGACAGGCCCACGTTCATCAGCCGCGCCATGCCATAGGCCACGGTTAGTCCGACCGCCCCCATCCCGAGCCAAAGCGCGGGATCGGCCTCCGCCGACAGCGCATCGACCGCGTGCTTGTAAAACAAGGGCGTCGCCACCGAGATGAGCTTGGCCACCAGAAGCATCGCAAGGGCCAACACGACCCTGACCTTCACGCCGCTATCCCCTGCGGGCCAGAGATAAGGCGCAACCTGCCGGATCACATTCCAGCCTTCGATCGGGTCGTTGTTCAGATTGGCGTCGGTTTTGCGCAGGCCTCGCATGGGCGCTCCTTCATCTACCGCCCTCTAGGTAGGTCCTGAGGGCGGCAATGACCAGAGGCGCTAGTTGCCTTCCGCTGTCGGCAGAACGAAAACCTGCCCCGGATAGATCAGATCGGGGTTGCGGATGCGATCACGGTTAGCCTCGAAAACCATCACATACATGATGCCCTCGCCATAGCGCTCGCGGGCAATCGCCCAGAGCGTATTGCCCGGCTGAACCGTCCGCATCGCCACCTGGAAGTCGGGGTTTGCGGTTTCTTCCTTCAGAACTTCGGCAACCTTCTCGGCCTCTTCACGCTTAAAGGGCGTTTCGATCCGGCTGACCACCTGACCGTCCGGTCCGATCTCGTCGACGCGAAGGGTGTAGACGCCACTGGCGACATCGGTGAGCGTCGTCTGCCAGGTGCCATTGGCAGACACCGAGGCCGAGGCAATGGAAGAGTTGTCGAGATAGATCTGGACGCTGCCCCCACCCTTGCCGCGGCCGGCAAGAACCACATTGCCGTCGGCATCATAGGTGATCGTATCGAGAGCGACAGCCAAGGCCACTTCGGCATCGGCTTCACCGCCGGCCTGGATCACCTTCACGCCGCTCGCATCAGCCAGCAGAACAGGCGGAGCCGTTTCGGCTGTGGGCGCATCGGGGGCCGATGTGGCTGCAGCGGCAGGCTCAATTGTGGCAACAGGTTCGGTCGCGACCGAAGGCGCGACCCCTGCGGTTTGCTCGGTCGTCGTGGTCTGCTGCGTGGTCGAAGCTGTGCTCTCGCTTGCGGGCGCGACAGCAGGCTCGCTCGAAGCAGCTACAACCGGCGCGGACTCATTCGATCCGGTCGCAGCAGGCAGGCTTTCGGACGTAGCTTGTGTCTCGGTCCCTGCCTCAGTGGCAGGAGCCGCTGCGGGTTGAGCAGGAGCGGCTTCCGCCACCACCACAGGAGCCGAAACAGGGGCCACGATGATGGTCTGGGCCGAAGCAAGCTCAATCCCGCCGTTGACGGCAACCAATGACAGAACACGCGGCTCGGCCCCCGGCGGCACGGTCAGGAAGGCCACGAAGTTGCCGCGCCCGTCCGCTTCGGTCTCGGCGATCACCTCCTTGCCAAGAAGGATGCGGATCGCAGCCCCTGGCAGCGAATGGCCGGCGATCAGCGCGGTGCCATCGGCCTCGATACGCACGGTATCGAAGGTCGGGGCGTTCTCATCGACGCTCACTCCGGCAGAGGCCGTATCGGCCATAGGCGCGGTCTCGGCTGCCGGAGCGACAGCATTGGTCTCGACGGTCGATTCGGGCGCCGGGGCCTCGCCGCTCGGCTGTGTCGCCGCGGCATTCGGCGCGGCCTCGGACGATGCGCTCTCGCTTGGTACGGCTTCGGCGGGTGCGCCCTCCTCCTCCGGAGCGCCGCTCTGCGACGACCACACGAGAAAGCCAAGGATGATTACGACAATCGCAGCGATAACACCCTGCACCACACGGCCCGAATTCGGCCCAGTCTCCGTTGCCACGGCAGCGTCCTTCCCCAAGTTCCGCCCAATCGCCCAATGGGCGGTTGAGCGACAATAGCAACGGGGCTATGCAAACTGAAAGCCCCGCGAATGCATCTATGCAGAGGAAATGACATGTCGGCCACAGTGAAATCGGTTTGCGTCTATTGCGGCTCGCGCGACGGGGCGCATCCGGCCTATGCGGCGGAGGCCGAGGCCACCGGCCAGATGCTTGCGCGCAATCAATGGCGGCTCGTCTATGGCGCGGGCGATGTGGGCCTCATGGGCCGCGTGGCGCGGTCCTGCCAGCAGGCGGGCGGCAAAACCTTCGGCGTGATCCCGACCCATCTGATGCAGCTTGAAGTCGGCAAGCGCGATCTCGACAGTTTCGTCGTCACCGAGACGATGCACGAGCGCAAGAAGGTCATGTTCATGAACGCCGATGCGGTCGTGGTCCTGCCCGGCGGCGCGGGATCGCTGGACGAGTTTTTCGAGGCGCTGACATGGCGGCAGCTTGGGCTTCACTCCAAGCGCATCGTGCTTCTCAATACCGGCGGCTACTGGGATCCGCTCGTGGGCCTTGTCGATCACGTCATCAGCGAGGGTTTCGCCGATGCCTCGCTTCGGGACTATATCTCGATCGCCCCCGACGTGGCCGCGTTGGAGACAACCCTGCGCGCGGCCCTTTCCTGACGGATGGCCGAGGCCGAATAGATCGCCAGCGCGAGCCAGATGAGGCCGAAAGCCAGCTTGTGCCAGCCGGTGAAAGGCTCGGCAAAGATCACCGTGGCGCAGAAGAACTGAAGCGTCGGATTGATGTATTGGATGAGCCCCACCGTCGAAAGCCGCACGCGCCGCGCCGCATAGGCGAAGAGAATAAGCGGCGAGGCGGTGAGCGGCCCCGAGAGCATTAGCAGGAAATGCCGCCAAAGATCGTTGCCGCCGCCAACGCCGGTGCCCTTGAAGACGATCCAGCCAATCGCCAAGGGCGCCAGCACGAGAACCTCCGCCGTCACCGAGACCACCGGCCCCAGATCGAGCCGCTTCTTGATGATGCCATAGAGGCCGAAGGTTCCGGCGATGTAGAGCGCGATCCACGGCGCAACGCCGAGGCCATAGGTCAGCGTCCCCACCGCCACGGTTGCCAGCCCGACAGCGGTCCATTGCGTGGGCCGCAATGCCTCGCCCAAGACGAAGCGCCCAAGCACCACCGCCAGCAGCGGGAAGATGTAATAGCCCAAAGAGGCCTCGACCGCATAGCCGTGGCCGATGGCGAAGATGAAACCAAACCAGTTGCCCGCGATGCCAAGGGCCGCCGTAGCGATCACCGCAAACT
>JAHEBR010000239.1 GCA_024642185.1 Marivivens sp.
CCGCCTGCGCCATCGACTGGATCGGAACCACCTCGTCGTCATCGCCATGCACGAACAGAACCGGAGGGCGGCATTGCACATCGTCAGCCAGCAGCTCGGGCTGCAAGAGCCGCCCCGAAAAGGCGCAGATCCCCGCCACCGCATCCTCGCGGCGCGGCAGGACGTGGAGCGCCATCATCGTGCCTTGCGAAAAGCCGAAGACCATGACCTGCTCGGGCAGGAGATCCTCGTCGACCATGACGCCATCGAGAAAGGCGTTGAGGTCTTCGGCCGCGCGGATCAGCCCCGCCTCGCTTTCCTCCTCGCTCGACCCGTCGATCCACGGGATCGGAAACCACTGAAAGCCAAGCGGCGATCCCGCACAATTCTCCGGCGCATCGGGCGAGATGAAGAGCGTATCGGGCATATGTTCGGCCAGCGGGTCGGCAAGGCCGATCAGGTCGGCCCCGTTGGCGCCATAGCCATGCAGAAAGATCACCGCCGAGCGCATCTCGCCCGAAAGGGGCTCGCGCCGTTCCGCCGTCAGTGCTCGTGTCATCGGATGCCTTCCCGCTGTTTGATCGCCCTGTAGTAGGCCCACAGAAGCCGCGCCGCAACCGCCCGCCACGGCGACCAGTCTTCCGCCTTTTCCCGAAGCCGTGCCGGTGTCGGGCGCTCGGGCAAATCGAAGAGAACCCGCGCCGATTCCTGCAAGGCGAGATCGCCCGCAGCGAAGACATCGGCGCGACCGAGGGCAAACATCGCATAGATCTCGGCGGTCCAGAGGCCGATACCTTTGACAGCCGTCAGGGCGGCGATCACCTCCGCATCGGGGCGCGCTCGCAGATCGGCAAAGTCTATTCCGGCCCGCGCCAGACCTTGAGCATAGGCGATCTTCGGGCGCGAAAGACCCGCCGCGCGCAGGGCCTCTGGCGCGCTATCGGCCACAGTGGCCTCATCGGTCAATCCAGCCTCTTCCAGCCGCCGCCAGATGGCCGCCGCCGAGGCGATGCTCACCTGCTGACCAACGATGGCCGACAGAAGCGCACCGAATCCATCGGCCGTTCGCCGGAGTGGCAGCGGCCCGCAAACCTCAAGCGCCGCCGCAAACTTCGGCTCGCGGGCCGCGAGCCACGCGGCCCCCTCGGCCACACAGGCGGGGGTTTCGATGATGTGCCCGACCTTCAAAGCGCGCGGATCCAGTTTAGCGCTTCCTCGGGCGTCGCAACCCGTTCTGCCTCGGGCATCGGCGGGCGGGCTATCATCACAACAGCGATACCCAGTGATCGCGCGGCATCAAGCTTGCCGCGCCCCGGCCCGCCGGAATTCTTCGTGACAATCACATCGACCCCGAGGGCCGAAAGGAGGGCCGCTTCATCCTCTGCGTGACGGGAGGGGCGCCCGATAAGATATTCGCCGCCGTCGAATGGAAAGGGTTCGCGGGGCGGGTCGATCACGCGGCAAATGACACGGCGACCCGCGAGCCCGGCAAACTCCGCAAGCGTCTGGCGGCCAGTCGCTAGGAAAACGCAAGCGCCATGCGGGATCGCCTCGACGGCCTCATCGACGTTGTCGACGTGAACCCATTCGTCGCCGCTTTCCTGCGCCCATGGGTGCCGCAGCACATGAAGATAGGGCGTTCCGCGCGCAGCGCACAGCTTGGCGGTACGTCCGGTAATGCGCGCAGCATAAGGATGGGTCGCATCGACAACGGCGCGTATGCCCTGATCGTTCAGGAAGGTTTCAAACCCCTCCGCACCGCCGAACCCGCCGACCCGCGTTGGCAAGGCGAGTGGAGCCGGATCTTCGGTCACGCCAGCGATTGAGGCATGGCCCTTGATCCCTTCCTCGGCCATCGCAGCGGCGATGTGGCGGCCCTCGGTCGTCCCTGCCAGCAGAAGAACGCTCATCGCCCCGCCCTTGCCAGAACCGATCCCGCGCGGTCGATCACGACAATATCCACCGTCGTCTGCGGCAGGAGCGCCGCAATCCGCGACTGCGCATCAGAGGCGACCGCCTCTGCCATCGCCGGGCACATTGCGTAGGCTTCGAGCGCTGTATTGGCGCCGGCCAATCTCGCATCTCCCATCCGGTCGGCCAGCGCCGCAAAATCCACCTGACTACGGCCCGAATGGAGATCGACCGCCCCTTGCGCCGCTTTCGTCATCTTGCCGATGCCACCGGCGATGGTCAGGCGCTGCACCGGATGTTTGGCGAGATACTTCACCACGCCGCCGAGAAAATCGCCCATGTCGAGCAAGGCTGAGTCTGGTAGATTGTAAAGCTCCTTGACGATCTTCTCGCTGGTTGCCCCCGTCGATCCGGCAACATGGGTCAGCCCTTCGGCCCTTGCCACATCGATGCCCCGGTGGATCGAGGCGATCCAGGCCGCACAGGAGAAAGGCCGCACGATGCCGGTGGTGCCGAGAATCGACAGGCCACCGACGATGCCGAGCCGCGGATTCCAGGTTTTGACGGCCAGCGCCTCGCCGCCGGGAACCGAGACCGTGAGGATTACGTTCGGCGCATGGCCGGTGGCGGCGGCAACTTCGGCGACCGCCTCGTCCATCATCGCCCTCGGGACAGGATTGATCGCAGGCTCTCCAACGGCAACAGGCAAGCCCGGCTTGGTCACGGTGCCCACACCGCCACCCGCCTTGAAGATAACGCCGCCCTCCGATGCTTCCACCCGCACAACGATCAACGCGCCATGGGTCACATCGGGATCATCGCCCGCGTCTTTGATGATGCCGGCCTCGGCCCAGCCTTCACCCTCGGCCCGATGCGCCAAAGCAAAGAGGGGGCGTTCGCCCTTGGGAAGCGTAATCTCGACCTCGTTGACCCATTCCCCGCCCCAGAGCCGCAAGAGCGCGGCCTTCGTCGCCGCGGTCGCGCAGGCGCCGGTGGTCCAGCCTTTCCGGAGGGTCGTTGCTGCAACTTGATCCATCCCCAAAGACTACACCCGCACCCTTCTGACGCCAATCTCGATTCAGGTGTCGTTTGCCATCTTTCCCCGAACCGCCTGTTTCCGCATAAACGGGGCATGACGGAATCGCCCTCTCTTCCTGCAAGTGACTGGCCGGAGCTTGAACCCGGCTGGGTCTGGCTCTGTGGCGCGGGCCCCGGTGATCCGGGGCTTTTGACGCTGCACGCCCTGAACGCCCTGCAACAGGCCGAGATCGTGATCTACGACGCGCTCGTCGATGACCGCATCCTTGGCTGGGCGCCACAGGCCGAAAAGATCTATGCCGGAAAGCGCGGCGGCAAGCCTTCGTCCATCCAGCGCGATATCTCGCTGCAGCTTGTCGATCTGGCGCGGGCGGGCAAACGGGTGCTGCGGCTCAAGGGCGGTGATCCCTTCGTCTTCGGGCGCGGCGGCGAAGAGGCGCAGACCTTGGTTCAGCATGGCGTTCCGGTGCGGATCATTCCAGGCATCAGCGCCGGGATCGGCGGCCTCGCCTATGCGGGCATTCCGGTAACGCACCGCGATGTGAACCAGTCGGTGACCTTCATCACCGGACATGACCAATCGGGCGAGACGCCGAACAC
>JAHEBR010000240.1 GCA_024642185.1 Marivivens sp.
GTCGCTCGTCCTTCACATCTACAAGACCACCCGCCCGCATATCGCCGAGGTGGGCCTTGTCGAAGGCTCAGAGCATTTCCGCAACATCCTGCGCCACCCGGTCAAGACCGACCCCGCCCTCCTGTCGGTCCGCATCGACCAGAGCCTCTATTTCGCCAACGCCCGGTTCCTTGAGGATTTCATCTACAAGCGGGTGATGGGTCATAGCGAAATCAAGGACGTGGTTCTGATGTTCCCGGCGGTGAACGAGGTCGACCTCAGCGCGCTCGAAAGCCTCGAGGCGATCAACACGCGCCTGAAGGATACCGGCATCCGCCTGCACCTCTCCGAGGTGAAGGGTCCGGTGATGGATCGCCTCAAGCGCTCGCATCTTCTTGAGGAACTGAGCGGCGAGGTGTTCCTGTCGCAATACGACGCCTGGCGCAGCCTGACGCAGAAGAAAGAGGCTGCGGCCGAGTGATCAGCCGATAATCTCAAACTTCATCACATCCACCAGCCCGCGGTCGGTGATCTTGAGCATCGGGATCACCGGCAGGGCGAGGAAGGCGAGCTGAAGGAAGGGCTCTTCCAGCGTCACCTCGAGGCTCCGCGCCGCGGCGCGGAGCTTGACGAGCGCCCCGTGCACCTCTTCGAAACTCATCAGGCTCATCAGCCCCGCCACCGGCAGGGCGATCTCGGCCAAGACCTTGCCGCCCTCGACCACGACAAAGCCACCCTCGATCTCGCCCAAGCGGTTCGCGGCCAGCGCCATGTCGTCATAGTCGGCGCCGACCACGGCGATGTTGTGGTGATCGTGGCAGACCGTCGAGGCGATGGCCCCGCGTTTCAGCCCGAAGCCTTTGACAAAGCCTGTCGCCACATTGCCGTTCTTGCCGTGCCGCTCGACCACGGCGATCTTGACGAGATCGCGGGCAAGGTCGGGGCGCTTGTCGCCGTCAGCGACATCAATATCGAAATGCAGATGCTCGGTGATGATCTTGCCCGGCAGGATGCCGATCACATCGGTATCGCTGCGGTTCGAGGCGGTGCGGAAGTGCCGCGCGGTCACGGTCGGCGCCTTGACCGAATGGCGCCCGATGGGCGGGGTGATCTTGCGGGCGGCGAAGGCCTCGTCCGTGATCCGCTGACCGCCAACCCAGACCGATTGCGCGTCACAAGCCTCAAGGCTCCCGAGCGCCACGATATCGGCCCGCTTGCCCGGCGCGATCTGGCCGCGATCCTTGAAGCCGAAGGCCTCGGCCGCCGACAGGCTCGCCGCGCGGTAGACGGCGAGCGGCGAGGTTCCCGTGGCGATGGCGTGGCGGATCATATAGTCGAGGTGGCCGTGTTCGGCGATGTCGAGCGGGTTCCGGTCGTCGGTGCACAGGCACATATAGGCCGAGGTCCGCTCGGTCAGAAGCGGCAGAAGCGCGTCGAGGTCTTTCGAGACCGACCCTTCGCGGATCAATACCCGCATCCCCTTTTGCAGCTTTTCCCGCGCCTCATCTTCGTGCGTCGCCTCGTGCTCGGTGCGGATGCCGGCCGAGACATAGGCGTTGAGATCCTGCCCCGAGAGGAGCGGCGAGTGCCCGTCGATGTGCTTGCCGCGGAAGAGCTCAAGCTTGGCGAGGGCGGCGGGATCACGGTGGATCACGCCCGGGTAATTCATAAACTCGGCAAGCCCCGCGACCTTGGGATGGCCCATCAGCGGCGCGAGGTCTTGGGCCTCGATCCGCGCGCCGGTGGTTTCCATCTCGGTCGAAGGCACACAGGACGAAAGCTGCACGCGGATATCGAGAAGGGTCTCGGTGGCGGCGGCGAGGAAATACTCGATGCCGGGAACGCCAAGCACATTGGCGATTTCGTGCGGGTCGCAGATCACCGTGGTGATACCGCGCGGGGTCACGCAGCGGTCAAACTCATGCGGGGTGATGAGGCTGCTTTCGATGTGCAGATGCGTGTCGATAAAGCCCGGCACGAGCGTGAGGCCCGATACATCCACCACCTCGCGCCCCTCATAGGCGCCGCGGATCCCGGCGATGGTATCGCCGCAGATCGCCACATCGCCGGGGATCATATCGCCCGTCACCACGTCATACACCTGCCCGCCGCGCAGGACGAGGTCGGCGGGCGTATCGCCACGGGCTTGGGAAATGAGATCGGAAAGGGAAACTTGCGGCATGGGAAAATCCTTTTCCGGCGAACAGACTGCAATCCGCGCCCGCCGTCCAGCCTTGCCACGCGCATTCCCCCTTCGCAGGCAAGGAAAAGCCGCCTAGGGTCGACCTACGGAGGGCCGGAATGCCAGCGCTGCAACACGACAAGTCCGGCTTTGTAAAGGCGCTCGGCTTTCTCTTCCTGTCCCTGATCTTCTTTGATCTGATGTCGGTGCAGGTGCGGGTTCTGGTGCAGACGCGCCCGGCGGTCGAGCTTTCGGCCTATCGCAACGTATTCGGCATCCTCCCGTCGCTTGCGGTCATGTTTTATCGCCGCGAGGTGACGCTCGAAAAGCTTTGGCTCGATCAATGGAAGCTCGCTCTCTTTCGTGGCGTCCTCGTCGCCGGAGCGCAGCTTTGCCTCTATACATCGCTCGGCTTTATCGAACTGGCGACTGTATCGGCGCTCGAACAGACCAACGGCCTTTTCATCGTGCTCTTTTCAATCGTGATCCTGCGCGAAAGGGTCGGCCCATGGCGCTGGGCGGCGCTGGGCATGGGGATGATCGGGGCCTTGATGATCGTTCGGCCCGGGTCGGTCGATTTCCAATGGGCCAGCCTTCTGCCGGTGGCAGCGGCGCTTGGCTATTCAAGCTCGACCGTTCTGGTGCAGCTTTTCGACCGCAAAATCTCGACCGCCCTGATCTATGTCTGGGGCGCGGTCGCCTCGGCCATCGCCTCGATTGCGCTCGTCTTGGCGTCGGGCGGGTTTCAGCCCATCGCATCGCTGAGCGAAGGGCTGATGATCCTCACCATGTCGCTCTCGGGCGGCACGGCCGTGCTGTTCCTGATGCTGGCCTATCGCAACGCAAGCCCCGCCAGCATCGCGCCTTTCGGCTATTTCGCGATCCTGACCGCCTTCGCCTTCGGCTGGGTCTTTTTCGGAGAGGCGCCGATCGAGACCCTTTTCCCCGGCGTGATCTTCATCGTCGCCGGGGGAGCAATCGTGATCTGGCGCCAACGCCGAAGCGCAGGCGACTAGAGCGCCGCCCGCGTTGCAAGGCCCCGCTCGGCAGCCACGCGTGCGGCCACGGCGGCCACGGCGAGATCCTGAAGGCCAACGCCCGTGCCGTCGAAAAGCGTGATCTCGTCCGCCGAGGTCCGGCCCTTGTGGGTGCCGTTGATCACCTCGCCGATGGGCGTGATATCGGTCTCCCTGATCAGCCCCTGCGCAATAGCGTGCTGGGCTTCGCCGATGGTGATCGACTGGGCCACCTCGTCGGTAAAGACGGTGGCGGCGGCGACGAGGTTCGCGTCAACCTCCTGCTTGCCCTTGGTGTCGGTGCCCATGCAGGCGATGTGGGTGCCGGGCTTGATCCACTCGCGCATCA